>JAEDHM010000053.1 GCA_016296985.1 Clostridia bacterium | reverse complement strand
AACTTGAAATAGCGTTAAAAGAGTGCTTTGAAAGTGAATATTGGTTAGAATTGCTTTTTGAAACAGGTTATTTAGTAGAAACTCAATATAAAAAACTTAACAACGATTGTGGTGTTATTCGAAAAATGCTAATTTCTTCGTGCAAAACATTAAAAGAGAAAAAATAATCGAAACTCGACTTTTTACAAGTCGAGTTTTCTTGCATAAGAAAACCACCAGATTATCTGGTGGCTTTTTTCTTTTGTAGTTTGAAACAAATCCTATTTCAAAATCTCGTCGATTTCACCTTTTATCAAGTTGAAAATTTCCTCGTTGTATTCACAAGCCAAAGGCACGTGGCTTGAACTGTCAACGATAATAATCCTTTCGTCGTCAAGGGGAAGGCCGAGGGTAGCACTGTGCAACAAAACGGTGCCGTCGCCTTCAAAAGTCATAACGTTTCTTTCAAGTTTTCCGTCCTGTACTACGGCAACCGCAGCGGTTTCAAAACCCCTACCTGCGATATAAGTGGTATCAACCAAAAGGGAAGAGTGCACCTTTTCGCCATCTTGCATAACGTATTGACCGTTCCAGAAAGGTTCAAGGGATTTAATACCTGCGAAATAATCGCCGTCAACGTCCTTTGCCCAAGGTCTTGACTTATAAAATTCTACGGTATCGGAACAAATCAAATCCTTACCGTTTTCCACAAGAAACGCCTTGTTTTCGCCCTGATAGTGAGGTGTATTCAAAAGTTCCGCCGAGGGCATCAATTGATAAATACTTGTCATGTACTTAAACATGGGAATACCCAAATCCTCGTACATTTTCAAAATTCCTTCTTCCTTGTTTGCAAGACCAAACTCTTCAAGCAATGGCATAAAACCCGAAATGAAAGAGTATAAATCTTCATAGATATTCAAAGCGGTTAATGCGCCAAGGAAGGGCGCGCCGATAGAGATAAATTTACTTACCTTTTTTCTATTAGCCTCGCTTTTAGCAAGATAGGTGCTTGCCAACACACCACCCATCGAGTGTCCAATCAAAACCACGTCGGTGTACTTATTTTCAGTGATATATTTCTCAAGCATATCCGCATTGTGCAAGTTGGACAAACGCCAGTCAAAGTTGAAAACGCTTACTTCATGACTGTCGCCGTACAAATCTTCAAGATATTCGTACATATGCAAATAGGCGTTGAAAGTGCCGTAAATCAGACGACTGTCGTGATCAAAGGGGACTGCGGTTACCGAGGGGTTTGCCGAGGTGCCGTCGGGATTAAGTTGCATATCCTTAAGCATACTTCCCTCGTATCCGTCGGATGAATCAAGGTGCTCTCCCAAAATTTTAGCAATTTCATCAAGAGTATATCCTGCCAAAATCTCACTTAAAAATTCCGAAAGCCTACCGCTGAAAAATTGAGCGAGCTGAGCGTTTTCCGCTTTAGGAAGGGGGTCCCAAACCGCTTCGTCGGTTTCCTCGTTATAAATTGAGCTTGCCATAATTCCGGGAAGGATTATAATCGCCTTTTTTTCGGGAAGGGGTGGTTTTTCCGAGCAAGCAACGGACAAAATCATTGTGGTAGACACAAAGACGAGAAGAAAAACAAAAATGATTGTGCGTCTAATTTTTGACATAGCAAAACACCTTATATCCTTAATATATATATGATAAATCACCAAAGGAGTAAAGTCAATATCCACTTTTTTATTTTGCCGTCAAAAAAGCGCAAAATAGGGCAAAAGAGATTAATAACCGCCAAGGATGAAAGGTTATAATTTTGTGGGAAAAGCCTATGGAAAGAATATTGAATAACGGAGTTATCCTTCAAAAAGAAAGTGAATTTTTCGAGTTTGTATCAAAGGTGAAAAAACTTTTGTCCTACGGAAAAATCCTTCTTATTCACGAGGACGGAAAGGAAGGCAAAAGTGCAAAAGAGGCACTGCAAAAGGCAGGTTACGTAATTGAAGAAGGGATTTTTACAAAGGGCGATATTTTCGACTTTTCAAAACTGAAGGAAAAAAGCTTTTCCGAAGATTGTCGGCTTGTTATTTCAGTAGGCGAGGACTATATTTTGTCAATCGCCCAGTTGTACGCGTCTCGATACTCAGTGCACCACTTTGCAATTCCTACCACTCTATGCGGACTCTTTTCTGCAATTCCTTATTCAACGTTTTTTGATACCGACAACCTAATCCGCTTTCACTCAACTGCAACTACCACGGTATTTCTTGCGGAAGAAAGTTTGAAAGAAAGAAAACCACGAGAAATTGCCTACGCTTTAGGGCAAACCTTGTGCGGTATGCTATCCCTTTTTGACAAGGGTTATGAATTTTTGATTTTAGGAAGGGAGAAAAAGGCCGAGGAATACTTTTCCGCCTTTTTAGCAATAAAGGAGTTGTTTGAGAAAAACTTTACCCCCTTTTCCTTTTTTCAACCTCTTTACGAGAGCGCAATCATTTTAGCAAACTTTGTTTTTTCTCCCTATCTCGGGACGGGATTTAATTTAAGTTGGTTAATTTCACTATACAAAAATCACAAAGTGTCGTATAATGAAAATTGCTTTCTCGCAGGATATACGGTTTTTCAAATCTATCAAAGTTGTCTACCCATTGACGGCGGTTGCGCAATGCCACCCGACACCGTTATGGATATTAAAGAGATTGAAATAACTTGTGGCATCTCTGCAACCCAAAATTTGAGGGAAACAAAAAGCGATTATGCAAACGACTATTTGCGTAGGGAATTCATAACCAAGGATTATTGCCCCGAACTGCTGAATATGCTAAAAGGGGAATGGCTTGATTCCCTTGCAAAATCCTATCGTCGCCTTATGGGTAGTTGCGGTTTTGGATTGAAGAAAAATATCTATATCGATCAACTTTTCAATCTTACAAACCTATGCGGTCAGTTTGTGGACGGCTATCCCTTGCTAAAACATTTGAAATTGTCGGGTATCACCGATTTATTATATAAAACCGAGGTATAAAATGGACAAAGCTTTACGAAAGAGAATCAACGGCATAAAACTCTTCTTGATGGATATGGACGGCACCGTTTACGTTGGCGGAAGAAAAATCCCCGGCGCATTCGAGGCCCTTGACGTTTTACGCTCAAAGGGGAAGAGCATTTGTTACGTAACAAACAACTCTTCAAAATCCAACCCTTCCTACGTTGCGCGACTTGCATCAATGGGAGTATATATCAATGAGAACGAACTTTACACTTCAGCGCAAGCAACTTGCCGTTATTTGTCCACAAAGCAACAGGGCAAAAAGGTTTTCCTTCTTGCAACCGAAGACGTAGCAAACGAATTTAGGCGTTATGGAATTCCTCTTACCGAAAGCGATCCCGACATCGTGGTAATTTGTTTTGACACAAGCCTAAGTTACGATAGACTGTACAAGGCTTGCTCCTTCATCAACGAAGGCAAGCTTTATATTGCATCTCACCCCGACAACAACTGTCCTGCCGAAGGTTGTCCCATGCCCGACGTAGGATCCTTTATTCAAATGATCAAGGCAACTTTGGGGAAAGAGCCTGATATCATAATCGGAAAACCTTACAGCGGAATGGCTGAAGCTATCGTTGAAAAATACGGCTTTGCAAGAAAGGAAATTGCAATGGTCGGGGATAGATTATATACCGATATCCTCTTCGGCGTTGACAACGGTTTTAACAGTATTTTGGTGCTTTCCGGCGAAACCACTCCCGACATGTTAGCATCAAGCGGTATCCGCCCCACCCTTGTTTTAGACAGCTTTAAGGACATTTTGGAATATATCGACTGATTTTTCACAAAAGTCCTATCATAATTTGCAAAAAACGCTTGTCAAGAAAAAATATATATGCTAGAATAGACTAGCATTATTGCGAAAGGAGTTACAAAAGTGTATATAGATTTATTGTTATCAGCAATCACAACTCAAGCTAGAACTATCGCAAGTGGCGTCATCCTTTGTGTGGTAGTTGCATTGGCAATCGCCGAAATCGTACTTGTTATGTTGCAAAAAAGCGATTCTGGAAACATCAGTGCAATCGCTGGCGGTCAACAAGAAACCTTCTATGGCAAAAACAAGGGCAGAAGTTTTGAATCCAAACTTAAACTTTGGACAATTATTTTGGGCGTATTGATGGTTGTTCTTTGTGTGGTGTTCTTCATTATTGCACCTCACGTATAAAAATCAAACTTAAGAGGGTGGCGCAAGCCACCTTTTTTTTGAGGCGTTGGCGTGGTAGATAGTTGATTTTTGAGGGAAAAACGCTACGAATTACTTCGCAATTTTCGCAGTTACAGACAATGAAAAGACAAAAATGCCGATATCAATTATTTTTCACGGCAAAAATCTTCTAAATACCACGTTTTTTGCTCGGTTACAGACCTTCCAGGTATGCGCCCTCGCGATAAAACTTGTCTTTATTGCTTTTTCCTCGTGAAAAACAACTGCTTTGGCATCATTGCCTTTTTGAGGTAGCGCATTTGAAAATCGCTAGTCCTTTTGATACTTTCTTGCCAAAAGGTAAAAAATGAAAAATCAACAAACAAAAAATACAACTTGACTAGATATATGATATTGGGGAATATCGAATTAGTATATTTACTGCGAGTGTAAATATAAAGGAGTTATATGAGAAAAAGAAATTACGTTAAAAAAAAGGTGAAGAAAACTTATACTCTTTACCCACAAAATAAAACCTACGTCGGTATCATTCGCGGAAACAAAAAAGGCTTTGCCTTTTTAGAACGTGACAACGGCGAAGATTTTTATATCCAATCCTCCGCCCTTCACGGGGCGCAACACGGAGACAAAGTTTCCGTAAGATTAATTCACGGAGATAGGGCGGAAGTGGTCCGCATTTTATCCCGTGGAAATACCGTTATGATAGGCACCGCCCTAAGGGAGGGCAACCGTGTATTGTTTATCCCTGACAATCAAAACTACTTTTCTAACGTCGTTTTATCAGATAAAGGGGTAAAAGACGGCGAAAAAGTTGCAATTAAAATTGACGAATATCCAAGGGGTAAACTTCCCCGAGGCCATATCGTAAAACGCATGGGCAAGGCAGGAGATCCTCAAACTGAAGAATTGTCCGTAATCTACGCCAACGGTTTCAAGGAAAACTTTTCACCCACTGCCGAGCGCGAAGCAAGCGCCTTTGCTTTTTCCGAAGAGGATTACAAGGACAGGCGAGATTATCGCTCGTTGTTAACAATCACCATTGATGGCGACGACTCGAAAGACTTTGACGATGCTATAAGTTTGGAAAAACGGGATTACGGCTACGTTTTATACGTTCACATTGCCGACGTCTCTCACTTTGTGAGAGAGGGCTCAAGCGTAGATGCCGAAGCTTACGAGAGAGCAACAAGCGTATATTTGCCCTTCAAGTGCTATCCCATGCTTCCCGACAGTTTGTGCAACAACTTATGCTCTCTTCTTCCCAACACCGACAGACTTGCGGTTACCGTAGTTATGTACTTTGACGAAAATGGCGTAAGAAAGAGATGGGACGTCAAAAAAAGTGTTATTCGCTCTGATTACCGAATGACTTACAGCAAGGTTAAAAAGATGCTTGAAGGAGATTTAGAATTACGTGAAAGTTATGGCGAAACTCTTTGCGAACTTTTAGATAATTCCGCTCGCCTTGCAAGCCTCTTAAAGGCGCGCCGAGAGGAAAGAGGAAGTATCGACTTCACCGCAAAGGAAACGAGAATAACCTTGACGGAAAATGGAATAGAGGTCGTGGGGCGTGAAAGCGATATAGCAACCTCTCTTATTGAAGAGTTTATGCTATCCGCCAACGAAACAGTTGCCGAGGCTTTGACCGAAAGGGAATTTCCCTCAATGTACAGGGTACACAAAGAGCCTTCCGCCGACAAACTTGCTATTTTGCAATCCTTTGCCGAAAGCATGGGACTAAGTTCTCCCTATGGGGATCTAACCCCGGAAAACGTTTGCGACTTTATCAACTTTGTCAAAGACAAACCCGGTGGTGAACTTGTTTGTAATATAGGAATTCGTTCTATGCAAAAAGCGGAATACGATAATCAAAATTTAGGACATTACGGCCTTGCATCCAAATGTTATTGCCATTTCACTTCTCCTATCCGTCGCTATCCCGATATCGTGCAACACCGTATGATAAAAGCCCTTATCGTAGGTAAAAAACCCAACGTTGGGGCAATGGAAGAAAAACTCGTTACCATGTCCGCACATTGCTCCCTTATGGAGCGTGCCGCCGAAAAAGCTGAAAGAGAGATGGCGGACTACTACAAGGCTCTTTATATGCAACAACATATTGGGGAAGAATTCGACGGCGTCATAAGCGGGGTTATAAGTTCGGGTGTCTTTGTCGAGTTGGAAAATACGGTAGAAGGATTCGTCAGTATAAACGCCCTTCCTTTCGATAACTACGTTTACAATCCTGCCCACTATTTGTTAAAGGGTGTAAGCAACTCCTACAAACTGGGGGATAAGGTGAGAATAAAGGTGGTTTCCGTCAACTTGGAAAAGAAGAAAATAGATTTCAATCTTGCTGAGTAAAATAAAACCTTTGCAAAAGGTTTATATTATGGTATAATTGCATTATGAAGGTAAAAGAAAACGTTGTCGCCACAAACAAAAAGGCTTATCACGAATATTTTATTGAAAACACCTACGAAGCAGGCATCGTTTTAGTGGGAAGCGAGGTAAAATCCATCCGACTAGGGCGAGTCAGTTTCGTGGATAGCTATATCAAAATCGAAGGTTACAAGGCAACCTTGGTAAATCTTCATATTTCCCCTTATGAAAAGGGAAGTTTTTTCAACCTTCCTGCAAAAAGGGATAGGACCTTGTTACTTAATAAAAGCGAACTTAACAAACTTCGCGCCTTGGTCGAGCGCAAGGGCTATACTCTAGTGCCTACCAAAATCTATTTCAAAAACGCTCTCGTAAAAATCGAGGTAGGCGTTGCAAAGGGAAAACACACCTATGACAAAAAACAAGCCCTTATGGAAAAAGAGCTTGACAGAAAAGCAAGCCGTTACACCGGCTACGATGACTAAAACAATTCAATGAAATTCACCTTTTCGCTATCCCTAAATTCAAGTGTCGAGGATTTGAAAAACCTTGTCGCAAAGGAAATGAGGTGCAAGCCTTCCCAACTGAAAACCTTTCGAATTATCAAAAGGTCGGTTGATGCGCGCCATAAAAACGCTATCAAATTGGTCTATACCGTTGAGGCAAGCAAGGGGATCGAGCAAGGAGAAGTTTATTCTCTACCCACCTATCACGGAAATCTCAAATATCGCCCTATCGTCATAGGCTTTGGTCCTGCAGGCATTTTTTCCGCCTACGCTTTGGCAAAAGCAGGACTTTGCCCCATCGTACTTGAGCGTGGCGCCGACGTGGATAAAAGAAGAGAAGCGGTCAAAGACTTTTTTCAAAACCGCAACCTTGACGAAAATACCAACGTTCAATTTGGCGAAGGGGGAGCAGGCACTTTTCCGACGGAAAACTAAACACAGGCATAGGGGATAAAGAAAAACTCAACTACGTTTTGCAAACTTTTGTCAACCACGGTGCTCCTGCCGAAATATTATACGAGGCCAAACCCCACGTCGGCACCGACAAATTGGGCGAGGTGGTGAAAGGAATACGCAATGAGATAAAAACCTTGGGTGGCGAAGTTTTTTTCAACGTCACTGCCGAAAACTTTATTCAAGAAGATGACGGCGTAAGCCTTACCGCCGGGGGCAAAAACTACAAAACCGACGCCCTTGTTTTGGCAATAGGGCACAGCGCCGACGATACTTATCGCGAACTTTTCTCAAAAGGCTACGCAATTGAAGGAAAGGCTTTTTCGGTAGGATTTAGAATAGAGCACTTGCAAAGCGAGATAAACAAGTCATTATACGGTGATTTTGCAAACCATCCTGCCCTTGGGGCGGCGGACTACAAACTTGTCAACCACGTTCCCGAGGGGAGCGCCTACAGTTTTTGCATGTGTCCCGGTGGCGAAGTTGTTGCATCCTCTTCCTCTAAGGGGACGGTTGTTACCAACGGTATGAGTGTTTACGCCCGAAACGGCAAAAACGCCAACTCGGCAATTTTGGTGGGAGTTGACGGCAAAGATTTTGGGAATCACCCCCTAGACGGACTAAAATTTAGAGATACCCTTGAAAAAAAGGCCTTTGTGATGGGTGGCGAAAACTACAACGCTCCCTGTCAACTTTTAGGCGATTTTTTGGAAGATAAAAAATCTTCAACTTTGGGAAAAGTTTCCCCCACCTACCTTCCCGGGGTAACTTTTTCAAACCTAAACCAGCTTTTCTCTCCTAGAATCAATCAAGTATTTAAAAAATCCTTTTCTGCCTTTGAAAGAAAAATCAAGGGCTTTTCTGCCTACGACTCTCTTTTGACAGGGGTAGAGACCCGAAGTTCAGCGCCCCTTCGCATTTTACGTAACGAAAGAAAAAAATCAATTACAAATCCCTTCCTCTATCCTTGCGGTGAAGGTTGCGGTTATGCAGGTGGAATAATGTCCGCCGCAGTAGACGGTTTGAAGGTCGCTGAAAGCATAATTTTAGGGGAATAAATTAAGTTTTAGTCATCTTTTTCACGTAAGTCAAAATTTTTAAAGAAATTGAATAAAATATTTTCATAGGATATTGACACGCTTTATATAATTTGTTATAATATTTTATGAAAGGTATCCGAGATAATCGGAAATATGAAAGGAGGTTTTACATGACTGCATTTTGGGAAAGTCTGGATTTGCTAGGTAAGATATTATTTTGCACGGGCTTTGCCGGATCCGTTGCCTTGTTGATCCAAATCGTAATTATGCTTATTGGTTTTGCAGGCGGTTCAATCGGTGACTTTGGTGATTTTGACGGCGACGTCCCCGACGACGTTGACGGTGAAATTTCCGACGGCGCTGAAGTTGGCTTGTTTACCGTAAAAGGCGTGGTCGCTTTTTTGGCGATTGGCGGTTGGTGCGGACTTGGCGCAAACATTGGCGGTTTGGGGATTGCATGGTCCTTGGTTATCGCCGCGGTTACTGGCGCTATATCCTTTGTTGGCGTAGGCTTTTTATACCGTGGTCTTTACAAACTGCAAAGTGACGGAAAGATAAACGCAAAAGGCGCAATCGGTAAGATTGGCGAAGTATATCTTACAATTCCTGAAAAGGACAAAGGTATAGGAAAAGTAAACGTAACCTTGCAAGAACGTTTTACCGAGTTTGAGGCTCGCACAAAGTGTGAACGCCCCATAAAAAC
>JAEDHM010000052.1 GCA_016296985.1 Clostridia bacterium | reverse complement strand
AGCTTGCAATAAGGGGGAAGGATACCGCTCCCCCTTGTTTTCGAGAAAAATATATAGATTGGAACGATGGGAATCCCGATTTAAGTTTGTGGAAGGCAAATGGGCGAGGAGTTGATTTGAACGTAAACTTTCCTGCCGATTGGGGTAAGGGGGCGAAAAATATCTTTTATCCTCACAGTGAAAACTACGTTGGGGAAAGTCCTTTCAGCGAGAGGGAGAATTTGGCCTTAAGGGATTATATCGCAAGGGTAAATCCTTATTGCGTAGTTGCATTTCACTCGAAAGGAGAGATAATATATTATGGCTATGGAAATTTTGAAGATAGGGCGGAAAATCTTGAAAAATTGACTTTTTCTACTACTTATCCTTGTGAAATGGCAAAAAACAGTTGCGGTGGCTTTAAGGATTGGTTTATAAAGATATCATCACGGCCGGGATATACCCTTGAGGTGGGGGATGATAGACTTTCCCATCCTATACCCTACGGCGAGTTTGAAAAGATATATTTGCAAAACAAGGATATTCCCTATATTGCGGAAGAAATTGGGATAAAGACAAAGGAAAGAGAGGGTGAAAATTTCCCCGATTGGTACAAATTATGACAGAAAGCGAAAAGATTTTTTTTATGGAACTTGCCTATCAAGAGGCTGAAAAGGCCTTTGCCCTTGACGAAGTGCCTATTGGCGCGATTATCGTAAAGGACGGCGAGGTTATTGCAAAATCTCACAACCTTAAGGAAAGTGAAAACTGCGCCTTGTTTCACGCGGAAACCGTTGCCATAAGGGAAGCCTGTAAAAAGGTGGAAAATTGGTGGCTTGAAGACTGCGATCTTTTCGTTACCTTAGAGCCTTGCGCCATGTGTGTGGGCGCGTGCATAAACAGTAGGCTTAGGGGGGTGTATTTCGGTGCATTTGACAAAAAGTCAGGTTGTATGGGAAGTGTGCTAAACCTTGCGGAAAAGGGCCTTTTTAACCATAATCTTGTCTGTGAAGGCGGAATTTTGGCGGAGAAATGCGGTAAGATTTTAAGCGACTTTTTTGCTCAAAAAAGAAAAAAATAAACTTTAACGCATATATTGTTATATGCGAAGAAAAATTTGTGTTATAATAAAAAATAGCCGTAACCCAAAAGCGGAAGAAAAACTTTGGGGGCTTTCGGCAAGAGAACATCTTGAAAACTCTCTAAGTTCCCTTTCCTTTTGCAAAGCGAAAGAGGGCGAGTGGCAAGCCGTTTTGTATGATGATATGCCTCTTGTTACTCAAAAATCCCTTTGCGAGGTGGCTGACTTTGGAGAAAAAGAAGGTATAATGAGGCTTTCCCTTGGAAAAGGGGTTATGTTTCGGGCAGGGGCTGGGAAAATCCCTGCTTTTTCCCTTGATAAAGGGAGAGAAAAACTTGCCTTTTTATCCCTTGAGGACGAGGAAAAAGTTGCCCTTGCGAGAAGGGTTTTGAAGGATAGACAAACTGAAAGTTTGAGGAGCGCAGGAGTGGGTATTCCTTCCCCCGACCTTGTAGCGGTGGATTATACCGCGAAAATCGAAGGTGGCGTTTTTATCGCTCCCTTTGTGGAAATCAAGGGGAAAAGTCTTGTAAAAAGGGGCGTTGAAATATCCTCTTTTACCCGAATTGAGGATAGCGAAATTGGAGAAAATACCAAAATTGAAGGGGGAGTTATCCTATCTTCAATAATAGGTAAGGATTGCAAAATCGGCCCCTTTTGCGTAATTCGCCCCAAAAGCATAATCGGGGATAAAGTTAGGATTGGTAACTTTGTTGAAATAAAAGCGTCAGTTTTAGGGGACGGTGTGAAATGCGCTCACCTCTCCTATATCGGGGACGGCGAAGTTGGAAATGACACAAACGTAGGTTGCGGAGTCGTTTTTGCAAACTACGACGGAGTAAAAAAGCATAAAACCGTGGTGGGGGAAAAGGTCTTTTTAGGCTGTAACGTAAACCTTGTCGCACCCCTTACCGTGGAAGATAACAGTTTTATTGCGGCAGGAACAACGGTTTGCCATAACGTTGAGGAAAACTCTTTCGTCATTGGCAGGCAAAGGGAAACGGTAAAGAAAAGAAAGGACAAGGCATAGCCTTGAAAGGAAGAAAAAATGCTATTGATTATCGGATTGGGCAACCCCGGACTTGCCTACAAGGACACTTATCACAATATGGGCTTTATCACGGTGGACAAGCTTGCTTTTGCTTTGGGCGTGGATTTTAAGCACCGCTATTGCAAGGCGAAAGTTGCGGAAAAGTTTGTAAACGGTGAGAAAATCCTCATTGCAAAACCTCAAACCTATATGAATCTTTCCGGCGAAAGCGTAAGAGAACTTATGGGAAAATACAAGGCGACTCCCAAAGAAACCATAGTTGTTTACGACGATATTGATATCCCTTGCGGTACCCTTCGTTTGCGTCAAGGCGGTTCGGCAGGTACCCATAACGGTATGCGAAACATAATCGCTTTAGCAGGCTCCTCCGATTTCCCCCGTATCAGGGTGGGTATTGGCAAACCTCAAGGAGAAATTGACCTTGCATCCTTTGTGCTAAGTAAGGTAAAAGGGGAAAATTACGACAAGTTGAGCAACGCTACCGAAAGAGCGTCTAAGGCTTTGCTTGCCTATATCGACAATAGAGATATTGCCCGTGTAGGCGCAGATTACAACGGATAATATGGACATAATCGGACTTGAAAGATTGCGGATAAGTTATGGTGAAATCGCCTCTGCCTTGAAAAGGTTGGGGCGCCTTTCTATTTCAACGGTGGCTTTGTCGCAAAAACTTCATCTTTTATCCTTTTTGAATAAAAAAATGCTTTACGTGGCAGGGGAAGAAAACTCTTCCGAGGTTGCCGATCTTTTGAATAGATACGGCGTTAAAACCGAGATTTTTCCTGCCGAAGCAGACCCCATAATGTACCGTAGCGGAGTTGCTTTGGCAATCACTTCCGCCCGTGTTTCCGCCTTGCAAAAGTGGATTGAAGGCGAAATTTCTTGCCTTGTGGTAACCCCCGAAGTTTTGGCAGGCTATTTGCCCTCGAAACAGTTGTTTATGGAAAGGTGTTTGACCTTGCAAGTGGGTGATGAATGGGATATTTCCGCCCTTGCTATCTCCCTTGCAAAAAACGGCTATATCCGTGAAGAACGAGCAGAGTGTAAGGGTACCTATTCCCTAAGCGGTGATATTCTTGAGATATTCCCCATAAACAGCGATTTGCCCTTGCGCATCATGACGGATTTTGACACCATTGAAAGTATAAAATACTTTCAGCCCGAAACCATGACCATTGTAAGACGACTTGAAAAGGTTACTATTCCTCCTTCAAGCGACGTGATAATCCCCCGTGAGGCAATGGTTGGACTTTTGGACAAAATCCGCAAAAATATAGGCTTGCAAAACGCAAAAGCGAAGACGAGAACGGATGAAATTTTGTCGGATTTAGAGCTTCAAATGGGCTTTGGCGGAGCATCTGCCCTAAACTGGCTTTACCCCTTTGTTTTACCCTATCTTTCCACCCTTTTCGACTATATCGATTTTGAGGATTTGATCGTCATTGACGAGGACAAGGCAGGCATGGACAAGCTTAACCGTTTTTACGAGGGAATCAAGGCGAGAGTTTCCCGTCTTATTCCCGAAGGCGAGGCGTTGCGTGATCACTACAACAGCGTTGTTCCTCTTTCCCTTGTCAACGAAGGTTTCAATTTGCACAAGGTGTTGGAATTTTCCAATTACCGTGTGGGAATTTCCGCCCCTGAAGAGGGTCTTTTCCTTCGTGATTCAAGAGGTCTTCCTTCCTATTTTGCAAACCTCGGCTTGCTCACCAAAGACGTGGACGAGTTTTTATCCCGTGGTTATGAAGTAGTAATGTTTGGCGGTAGTAAGGAAAACGTCGCATCGTTACACAATTTTTTCGGCGACAAAGTTTTCTACCGTGAGGAAAAGCTTACCCGTGGTTTTATAGACAGGTATGCAAAAGTAATGGTTGTAGGCGTTGCGGATATGAATATCAAGGCTACCGCAAAGGCGGCGGAGAAAACTCCACGGAAAACCATTGCGCCTAGGGTGGGCGATTACGTAGTTCACGAAGAGTACGGCATAGGTCAATGCTTGGGTGTTCAGCACGTTAAAAGTTACGTGGGCGAAAGGGATTATTTAGTTTTGCAGTACGCAGGCGAAAACAAAATTTTCCTTCCCGTTCATCAAATGGACATGCTCTCCTTTTATGCCGGAAGCGACAAAACGCCCAAACTTTCAAACCCCAACAAGGGAGAGTTTGCAAAAGAGAAGGAAAAGGCGAGAAAGTCTATCAAAAAACTTGCTATCGACCTTTTGGAACTTTATGCAAAACGTGAGGAAAGCAGGGGATATAAATACCCTAAAGAGCCACCGCTTGAAAGAGAGTTTGAGTCCGCTTTCGAGTACGAGGAGACGGCGGATCAAGCGCAGGCTATTTTGGAAATCAAAAGGGATATGGAATCTGGACGTGTAATGGATCGTCTTATATGCGGAGACGTAGGTTTTGGCAAGACCGAAGTTGCTTTTAGGGCGGTATTTAAGACTATTTTGGAAAACCGTCAGGCGGCAATTCTTGCTCCTACCACCATTTTGGCGGAGCAACACTATATGAACGCCGTCAACCGTTTCGGTCCCTTTGGCGTAAGGGTGGCTTGCCTTACCCGATTTAGAACCAAAGAGGAAGTTCAGTCCATTTTGGCGGGGGTAGCCTCGGGCTCTATCGGGCTTGTAATCGGTACTCACCGCATTTTGTCAAAGGACGTAAACTTTTACGATTTAGGACTTTTGGTTTTGGATGAAGAACAGCGTTTTGGCGTTGAGCAAAAGGAAAAGTTGAAACTTTTGCGCACCAACGTAAACGTCCTTTCAATGTCCGCAACCCCAATTCCTCGCACCCTTGATATGGCTCTTTCGGGGATTAGGGATATTTCCGTTTTGGATACTCCGCCCAAGGGCAGACAGGCGGTGAAAACCCTTGTTAGCGAGTATAGCGACAGTCTTTTGAAAGAGGCGGTGGGAAAGGAATTGGCGCGAGGCGGTCAAACCTTTATCCTTATCAACAACATTGAAAAACTTGCCCCTTTTGCATCCCGAGTTAAGGAATTTTTCCCCGAGGCGAGAATAGTTATGGGGCACGGACGTATGCCTTCCGACGTGTTGGAGAAAAATATCTACAAATTTTACAACAAAGAGGCGGATATTTTGGTTTCTACCACCATAATTGAAAACGGAATCGATATTCCCGATGCAAACACTTTGGTGGTTATTGACTCGGACAGGCTTGGTTTGTCCCAAATGTATCAGTTGAAGGGCAGAGTTGGGCGAAGCTCTACCCTTGCATCCGCTTATTTCACCTATCCCGAAAACAAGATTTTGGACACCGTGGCAAGAAAGAGGCTTGAGGCCTTGTCCGACAACAGCGACCTAGGCGCGGGCTATCGTCTTGCTCTTATGGACCTTGAGATTCGAGGCGCAGGAAACGTCCTTGGGCGAGAGCAACACGGCCACGTTGAAAAAATCGGTTACGATATGTATTGCAAACTTTTGCGGGAAACGGTATCCGTCCTTAAAGGCGAAACGGTAGGGGAACAAACCTATACCGAAGTTTGTATTCGTACCAACGCTTATATCGGCGAGGACTACGTGAAAAGCGAGAGGGAAAGGCTTAAACTTTACAAGAGAATTGCGGAAATTTCTTCCTTGGAAGAAAGAGAGGAGATTTTGTCCGACGTCAAGGAAATGTACGGCGAGGTGCCTAAGCCCGTTGTCAATCTTGTGGACGTTTCCCTTCTTCGTGTTTTGGGCAGCCGTGTGGGTGTTTCGAAGGTGGTTGCCGACAATGAAAATTGTAAGGTGATTTGGAAAAACGGCGATTACGCCAATTCCACCTCGGCAAAAACTGCTGAAAAAGCTATTTCAAGAAAGGCTTACGTCAAACATCCAGACCCTTTTACTTACGCTTTTGTGGGCGCAGTCGGTGGTATTTCAGGCAAAATAGCCATTTTAAGGGAATTTTTGGCAAATGCTAATGGAATTATAATATAAGTTTAGTACAAAACATAATCAAAACGATTGCTTTATTTATTACGTTTGTTTATAATAAGAAAGCGTATTTTTACGCTAGAAGGAGATTTTTATGAAAAAGAAGTTATTAGTAGTTAAGTTAATAGCTTTATGCATAGCCCTCGTTTTGGCTATGAGTCTTGTTCTTACCGCTTGTGGCGAAGACAGTATGATTCGCCCCAACAAAGAACGTACCGCAAAGCAAGCCGCTGCAGTTGTAAACTACGGTGGCCGTCAAGCATACGTTGACAAGACAAGCGTGTTGACTTCTTTCTACAAATACTATAACACCATTTATCAATACTATCAAATGGGCTATATCAGCGCGGAACAATTTACCGCCATTGCCGACAATCTTCAAGATACCTTTGACGATGCAAACGAAAGCTTGGCTAAAAACGCTTTGTTTAAACTTTACTGCATCGAATACTTGGAAAAGCAAGAGGGTCGCGTAAACTCTGCAGATACAAAGGGTAAGACTTATGACTTTACCAAAATTTCTGAACAAGAACGTTACGTTGCAGACAGAATTGCCGAGCTTGAAAGCCTTTTGAACGTTAAAGAAAAGAACGAAGCAATCTTCAACGTAAACCACTCTATGGACGAATTGTTGTCCGATTATATCAAGGAAATCACCGAACAACGTGCTGAAGAGGATGAAGAAGAGGAAGAAGAGGCTGACGCTCCCTCCGTTGAAAATATGACCAGTTTGGTACTTACCTCTGCTCCTCGCAAGGTTTGTTACGAACTTGGCGAAGCTTTAAGCTTGAAGGGTATGGTTCTTACCATCAACTACAGCAAGGTTTTCGACGATAGCGCTGCAGTTGACGCTTTCTTCACCGAAAACACCAGATACACCAAGGGCACTGTTTCCGAAGTTACAGGCGGTGTTAAGGTTGCTTATTCTACTACCGTTGACAACTTTGAAGATTTTGGCACCGTTCCCGATATCACCGGCACCAAAAACCTTGGTGATTTGAAGGTCGACATCACTTACGGAACCAAAAAGGTTACCTTCAACGTAAGCATTATCGAGGCTAGACCTCATCGTACTCAAGAAGCACAACTTAAAGGCGAAACCGAAGAGCACGCTCACGATGACGCTTACGATCACGCTCATACCTTTGAAGATGCCGTTGAATACGGCGCTGACGGAAAAATGTTGCCTCTTGCAAAGTTCAGCTTTGACGTTGTTAAGAAGGACGAGGAAACCGCAGAAGAGTTTAGCATCAGAAAAGAAGCTATGAACAGATTGGAAAAATACCTCTCTGACAACTTCTCTTCCTACGACTACTATTATATTAAAGAGCTTGAAACCGTTCTCGTAAACACTTGCAAGGATTTGAGCACCAGAACTTACGTTACTCAAGCCGATATCGAGCAAGCTTACAAGACTCAAGTTGAAAAGGACCTCAACCAATACGGCACCGAAGCAGGTTGGATTGAAGCAGTTGAAACCAGCTATTCCTCCTCTTCTGTTGCTTATACCTTAGGCGACAAGGGTATTTACTTCATCAAGCACATCCTCTTCCCCTTCTCCACTGAACAAAACAAGCAAATTACCGCTTTGTCCGACGAAAAGGGCTCTACTGAAGAAGCTATTCAAGCATACCGTGAAATCTTTGCAAAACAAATCGGCGTATGGCTTTCAAACCCCGACTTCGACACCACCGCAGTTTGCGATGCTCATCAATGTGTTGATTGCAAAAAGTTTGATACTGATGCCGACGACGATCACGTTTGCGACGAATGTGGCGGTGAGGTTGAAGTTGTAACCGAAGGCTTTGCTTGTGACTGTCCTTTGTGCGAAAACTACGCCGGCAACGAAGCTTACCCCAACGGCGGTTATGCAGTTTGCCCCTTGACTGACTGTGATTGCAAGGCTTGTCCTTCCAATGAATACGTTGACCTCGCAGGTAACGTTCAAACTTCCGCTATCAACGTTTTAGAACTTGTTGGCGCTGATAAGAACGGTTTAGGTGGTGCTATTGCCAACGCAATCGATGCTATTGACAGAGCATCCTTTGATTCCGAGGTTGAATATCGTCAAGCAGTTATCGACGAATTCGACAAGTGGATTTATATGGCTGACGGAGCAAACAGCGGTATGGAAGACGTTTTGAAGAAGGATTCTATGGGTAACGTTGCAACTCCCGAAGGCTATGATACAAAGTACGTTGAAAACTTCACCAACTTGGCAAGAGATTTGGCTAATAATGGATTCGGTAGCTATGGATGGTGCGTTTCCGAATACGGTATCCACTTTATCATGATCACCGGTTATACCGCTGACGTAGTTGTTGAAACCGGTTTGTTGGACGGTGAAGAAGCTAAGTTCTGCTCATACCTCTTCGGCGGTTATGTAAAGAATGCTGACGGTTCTTTCTCCAAGAGCGCAAACGGTGGTTATGCAAAGGTTGAAAACGGCAGGGTTATCCTTCCTTACAACTACGTTGTTGACACCAACGCTTTCGACGTAAACGACAAGACTTATATCACCAAGGAAGAATACGACAGATACCTTCTTACCGGTGAAAAGACTGGTTTGGGTGTTGAAGGTACAGGCGAAGATGCTAAGTATTATCACGATAACGAAAACTACAAAGTAACCTTGACAAAGGCTCAAGCCGAAGCTTTGATTGCAAGCGGTGAAAGAGACGTTAAGGGTAGCGAAGAAAGTGGATATTACTACTACGTAGCAAAGGGCACTTTGGAATTCGCTCTCTTCGAAAGTATCGTTACCAACAAGCAAAACGACTTGTACTCCTCCTTCCAAAAAACCTTCCTTGACAACAACGTTGAAGGAAACGTTGAATACTTCCCCGAAGTTTATGCTGACAGCGTAAAGGACATCAAGGAACAAATGAAAGGCTAAAAAGCAAAACAAACAAGGGCAAACCGAAAGGTTTGCTCTTTTTTTTACCTTTTGAATACTATTGCAATGAGGATTTCATTGCGTAGCCCTGTTTTGCTTTGAGGAGGTTACCCCCTAATATATGGTAATAAATTGTGATAAACGAAAAAGGAGAAGTTGGATTTTCAAATATAACATACTATAACAAACACAAATAAAAAGAAAAGGGATAAAAATAATGGAGTAAGAGAAAAGAGAGAGGTGGGGAGGCGGATTGAATTAGTCGTCACTCAATCGTAGTCCTGTCATTCAGAGCGTAGCGAAGAATCTCCTGGGAAGGTCGTTTATCCTTGTGAAAAACAACTCCTAGTACCGTCATCTCGAGCGTAGTCCTGTCATTCAGAGGGTTTGAAAAAACCCGAAGAATCTCCTGGGAAGGT
>JAEDHM010000051.1 GCA_016296985.1 Clostridia bacterium | reverse complement strand
CGAAAAATACGTCAAGACAGGGGATTTGGCTTCAATTTCAGAAGATGGCCATATCTATTTTCACGGTCGCAAAAAACGTATGGACGTTATTTCAGGTGTAAATATCTTTCCTCTTGAAATCGAGAGAGCGGTCAATAAGATTGACGGAATTAAGGAAAGTTGCGCTGTCGTGAAAAAGAAAAATGGCAAAAAATATATAAAGATTTATATTACACTAGTTGAGTATAAAAATCAAAAAGAATACTACACAAGTAGAGTAATTGAAAGCCTCAAAAAATCCTTTACAAAGTATGCTATTCCTAAGGAGGTTGAGATTCTTAACGAGATGCCCAGAACAGCGCTTAACAAAATCGACTTTATTTCTTTGCAGGCGAAGGAAGATGAAGAGTAAACTTTCTTAATCTTTTCTTTTTTTAAGTAAAACAGAATTTAAGAGACAAATTGGTCTTGTTTCACGATTTTGTTGAATAAAAACCCAAGAATTTTTATTAAATAAATTAGTATCGAAATTTTTTTGCAAGTATTGACTTATTTATTATTTTATTTTAATATAATTATAGCAGTGAGTACATAAAACCCAATGTGCTTGCTTTTATATAGATTTTCGGAGTTGAAAAACAATGAAAGACAAGTTAATAAATAAAATTCGGCATCTTCTTCATAAGAAGATTTCATATACTATTCAAGTTGAGGATAAAAACGGTTGCCTTCACTTGAGCGGAGAATTAGATAATTGGGAAGATATTGTTCGTGCTGGTTCTTTGGCCGTGTCTAAAAAACACGGTGGTGTTATCAATGATATCAAACTAAAAAACTATACTTCGAAAACCCGTGTCCCAAGCCTTAGGGATAACTCTCTTGACGGCTTGACTCCCGACGTCATGATCATAGGCGCCGGCGTTTGTGGTTGTGCCATCGCGCGGGAGCTTTCGAAATATAAAATTGATATTCTACTTGTTGATAAAGAATACGACGTAGGATTGCATGCTTCTTCTCGTAACGACGGCGACGTTCACGTGGGCATTGATTTAAAGCCTAACAGTTTAAAACATTTCTACACAAGCCGTAGTAATCCCATGTTTGACAGACTTTCAAGTGAACTTGGATTTCCTTTTGAAAGAACAGGTCATTGCATAGTGTTTACAAAAAAGTGGGAACGATTGATGGTCCCAATTCTCAAGCTTAGGGCAATGCAACTTAAGATTAAGGATACCAAGTTTGTCGCGCCTAAGGACTATCATAAAATTGATCCCGGTTTACCTAAGGATTCAGAAGGAATTTTCTATATGCCTTCAGGTGGTGAAATTTGTCCTTACAAGTTTGTTATTGCTTTGGCGGAAAATGCAGTTCAAAACGGTGTCAACTTATCTTTGAACACTTACGTTGAATCAATCGAGCTTGACGGAAAAGAAATTGTAAGCGTTACTACAAACCGTGGTGTTGTTCGTCCTCGTCTTGTTATCAACTGCGCCGGTACCTTTGCGGATATCATTGCGGATATGGCTGGGGACAGGACCTTTACAATACACCCTCGAAAAGGTACTGCTTTTATCTTGGATAAAAAGGTAGGTCGTATTGCGGCAACTTCATACAACAAATCACCTTTTGCAAAAGATAAAAATCAATCGGATAGTAAAAAGCATACCAAGGGTGGTGGCTTGATTCATACCGTTGACGGAAACGTTTTAGTTGGCCCCAATGCTTGTGAAACTCCCGAAAGAGAAGATTTCACTACCGAGCAAGCTTCAATTGACGAAATTTTCAACAAACAACAAGAAATGGCGCCTTGCATGAAGAAAAGTGATATTATCACCTATTTCTCAGGTGTTCGTGCTCCGACCTACGAAGAAGATTTTGTAGTGCGTAAGGGAATTTATACCACGAACATAATTCACGCCGCAGGCATTCAATCTCCCGGCCTTACCGCGGCTCCTGCAATCGCCGTAGACATTGCCGAGTGGGCAGTTGAAATGCTTGGTGGAGTAAAAGAAAATTTTGAATTCAATCCTATTCGTCAACCTATTATTGAATTAAAATCTCTTTCTCCAGAGGATAGGGATAATTATATCAAATTAAACTCTGATTACGGTGTTATCGTATGCCGTTGTGAAGAAATAAGCAAAGGAGAAATTATAGACGCCCTAAATACTCCAATCGTCGTTCCTTGCGTTGATGCGGTAAAGAGAAGGGTTCGCCCGGGTATGGGACGTTGTCAAGGTGCTTTTTGCTCCCCAACCGTAGTACAAATTATATCCGAGCATTGCAACATCAAGCCATCCGAAGTAATGAAGGGCGGTGAAGATAGTACAATTTTATATGGTAAAACAAAATAATAGGGCTTTCAAGCCCTTTTGTTTATAAGGAGGGAATTATGAAGGATCTTGCGCTTGCTGTAGATTGTGGAACACAAAGTATCCGTGTTATCATCTTTGATGATCAAGGTAATCTTCTTTCAAAGGTGAAAAAAAATTTGGATACCCCTTATTTTTCCTCTGCCCCCAATTACGCCGAGCAAAACGTAACGTATTTTTGGGAAACATTTTGTTCTGCTTGTCAAGAATTAAAGTCAAAATCTCCCGAGCTTTGGGAAAGATTATCGGTTATGTCCGTCACAACCATAAGGGATAGCTACGTTTGCGTTGACGAAAATTTCAAACAGGTTCGGCCTATGATTTTGTGGTTGGATCAAAGAAAAGCCCCCGTCAGTTTTAGCAAAGACCTTCCTTTCATAAATCGCTTATTGTTTACCCTTGTTGGAATGAAACCTTCAGTTTTCAAACAAATGGAAAAGGGAAGCGTAAATTGGATTATGAAAAATGAAAAGGAAAACTGGGACAAAACCTACAAATTTATGTCCTATTGTAACTATATCGACTTTATGTTGACGGGAAAAACCGCGGATAGCATAGCTTCAAACATAGGTCATATTCCCTTTGATTATCAGCATCATAAATGGGCAAGCAAAAGGAATTTAAAAAGGTGCCTCTTCCCAATCCCTCGTGAAAAACTTTGCGACCTAATACCTTCGGGAACAGTTTTAGGGCATATTACCCAAAGCGCAAGTATTCAAACAGGTATACCCGAAGGGTTACCCGTCGTCGTTTCAGGGTCGGACAAAGGATGTGAAACCTTGGGCGTTGGCTGCATTGGCGAAGGGATTGCATCCCTCGGTTTCGGTACTACCGCAACAGTCCAAGTTACAACAGACAAGTACGTCGAACCCATTCCCTTTATGCCGGCTTATCCCTCGGTTATTCACGGAAAATTCAATCCCGAAGTTCAAATCTTCAGGGGATACTGGATGGTAAGTTGGTTTAAAAGCGAGTTTGCAAAAAATGAAGAGCCAAAGGCGAAAAGCTTGGGGATTTCTTTGGAAGAACTTTTGGATAAAGAACTTGAAAATATTCCCATCGGTTGCGATGGCTTAGTTCTTCAACCTTTTTGGACTCCGGGACTGAAAGAGCCCGAGGGAAGAGGAACGGTAATAGGCTTTACCGATTGTCACACTCGCGCTCATATCTACAGGGCGATAATAGAAGGAATTGGTTTCGGTCTTTTCGAAGGACTGAAAAATATTGAAAAAAGGACGAAAATCAAAACAAAATGTATTGCGGTATCAGGCGGTGGTTCCTCAAGCGATGAAATTTGCCAAATAACGGCGGATATGTTTGGAATTCCCGTAAAAAGGGTGCAAACCTATGAAACAAGCGCATTGGGTGCCGCCATTTCGGCATTTGTTGGTATAAGGCGTTTTTCCGATTACGAGGAAGGGGTAAATTCAATGGTTCGCTATACCGATACCTTTATTCCAAATATGGAAAACCATAAGATATATTTAGAATTATTTGAAAAGGTATATAAAAAGTTGTATAAAAGAGTAAAGCCGCTTTATCAAACCTTGACAAAAATTGAAGGAAGAAAATAAGAAGGAGAATAAATATGAGTACAAAACCCTACAAAGGCTTTTCACCCGACTGGTTCACCGAACGTGCGCCTGAAAAATCCTATCGTTCTATATACAAATGGGGAGATCCCAACGCTTACAAAATTCCAAGGGAAAGACTTTATACCCTTGTAAAAGAAATTTTCGAGATGACCGACGAAGATTTTAAAGAAAGACGTGAGCTTGGATTGGAAGAAGTTGATATCGAAGTCCCCGTGGCATTGGCTCAAAAACATATCGACGCATTAAAGGCCATCGTAGGGGAGGAAAACTATGCTCTCGACACTTACAGTCGACTTCAAGTTGCTTATGGACAAACGATGTACGACCTTATGCGTTTGCGTAAAAAGATCGTGGAAAATTTGCCCGATATCGTATTGTATCCTACGGATAAAGAACAAATTGAAAAGATTGTTGAATACTGTTCAAACAACGAAATTCCCCTTTACGTCTATGGCGGTGGCTCAAGCGTAACTCGTGGCGCCGAGTGTTTTAAAAACGGTGTATCTCTCAATTTGCAAAAAAACTTCAACAAGGTTATCGAAGTCAACGACGTAAATCATACCGTAACGGTACAATCGGGAATTATGGGCCCTGCACTTGAAAAGTTGTTGAACAACGCGAAAGAAGAATACGGAACAAGATATAACTACACTTGCGGACACTTCCCTCAATCCTTTGAATACTCTTCAGTCGGTGGTTGGGTTGTTACAAGGGGCGCAGGTCAAAACAGCACCTATTACGGTAAAATTGAAGATATAGTTTTATGTCAAGAGTACGCAACGCCCATTGGAAACATCTCTACTGATAGAACTCCTCGAAGCGCTTGCGGTCCTTCTATGGATCACATAATGATGGGAAGCGAGGGTACTTTTGGTGTTTTGACTCACGTAACTTTACGTTTATTCAAATATAATCCAAAAAATCATCTCAAATTTTCCTTTATGTTCAAAAATTGGGACGATGCAAGGACGGCGGTAAGAGAGTGTATGCAAGGGGAGTTTGGTTTCCCCTCGATATTCCGTCTTTCCGACCAAGAAGAAACACAAATGATGATGAGAATGTATGGTATAAGCGGAACTCCATTGGATGCTATGCTTAAAGTAAGAGGCTACAAGGATTATGAAAAATGCCTATTATTAGGCTTTACCGACGGTGAAAGAGGATATTGCAAAAACGTATTGAAAAACGTTAAAAAGATATGTAAAAAATACGGTGGAATGTCGCTTACGGGGATAGTTACGACAAGTTGGGAGCACGGAAGATTTTCCGATCCTTATATGCGTGATAATATGCAAGACTTTGGTGTGGTAATCGACACCTTAGAGTGCGCCGTAAATTGGGATAACATGGAAAAAGTGCATCAAGAAGTAAGAGAATATTGCCACTCTCGTCCTAAAACCATAGTAATATCCCACATTTCCCATATGTATCCACAAGGCGCAAACTTGTACTTTATCTTTATCACGCCTATGGATGATATTGAAGAGTTTAAGGTTTATCACAGGGGAATACTTGACGTTATTCAACACTCGGGCGCAGCGATATCTCACCACCATGGCATAGGAAAACTGTTTGCCCCCTGGATTGAAGGATATATCGGCACAAATGCAATGGGAGCATTGAAGGCCTTGAAAAACTATTTTGACCCCAAAGGCGTTATGAATCCCGGTGGAACAATGGGATTGGATCTTCCTGAAGAAGAAAAAGTTTTTACCAACGGTAAAAAATAGCATCTTGACATAAAGAGAAATCTTATATACAATAAAAGGACTCGGCTTTTTCGAGTAGGAGGCTTTATGAAAAACAAATATATGGCAATCGCAATCCGAGAAGCGAAAAAAGGAATACTCAACAACCACGGCGGTCCCTTCGGAAGCGTAATCGTGAAAGACGGGAAAATTGTTGGAAAAGGACACAACCAAGTTGTAAAAAACCAAGATCCGACTTGCCACGGTGAAATGATGGCAATTCGCAAAACTTGCAAAAATTTGGGAACTTTTGATTTAAGCGGTTGTGAGATTTATACCACCGGCGAGCCTTGTCCTATGTGTATGGGCGCAATCTTGTGGGCAAATATTGACAAGGTGTATTACGGTTGTAATATTGTCGATACCGAAGAGATTGGATTCCGTGATAAAATATTTTACGAGTTTACACCGGAAAAGAAAAAAGAAATGGTAGTCGAACTTGACCGAGAAGAATGTTTGAAATTATATCAAGTTTATAAAAATCTTGCAGGAAAAACCGAGTATTAAACTCGGTTTTTTCTTTTTTAACCGCTTAGCCTTTTCCTTCAAATACAGAAATAATCGTATTTATTATGCAGTCTTTCAAGACTGTTTTTGACGGTTTATATTGGCAAAAATAATGGGTATTGACTTAGTCTATAATCAGGTGTTATAATTATTGCATCACAAGGGGGTGATGATATGAAAATTACTGATGTACGTGTTAGAATTGCAAAGACTGAAGGTGGAAAGTTGAAGGGCGTGGCTACGGTTATTTTTGATTCTTGTTTTGCCGTCCACGACATTAAAATTATCGAGGGAACAAACGGTCCATTTATTGCGATGCCAAGTCGCAAAACGCCCGAAGGCGAGTTTAAGGATATCGCGCATCCCATCAATCCCGAAACAAGGGCTTTGATTTCTTCCGCTATATTAGAAGCATACGAAAAGGCGTTAAAAGAAGAATAATCATTTTTTAGCAAGTTGATATGCCAAGTCGTTTATCCTTCCTGCACCAAGCACAAGTAGGACTTCTTTTTCTTTGACCGTTTTTTTCAACAAATCAATACAAATGTCATAATTATCACAATAATATTTTTCTTTTGCACTAATTTCCTTAAAAAGTTCAAAGGCAGTTTTTCCTTCTTTTGCAGTTTCTCTCGCAGCATAAGTGGGAAGAAGGAATAATCTTTCAGCGCAAGATAAGGCTTCTACAAATTCCTTGAACAATCCTGCGGTCCTTGAAAAAGTGTGAGGCTCGAAAATTACGTTTAATTTTCCTTCTCCTTTTACCGCATCAATTGCATACTTAATTTCAGTAGGGTGGTGAGCATAATCACAAATTATCTTTCCACCTTTAAAATCCCCCAGATATTCCAAACGCCTTGAAATTCCTTTAAAGGTTTTTAATCCCTCGGCAATAGAGTTGTGGGATATTTTTTCTGTAAGAGCAGTAAACGCCGTCATTGCGCCGTTGTAAGCATTATGATATCCTTTAATCGGCATTTCCAAATCAATATTTCCCCAATCACTTTCCAACCGAAAACTACATCCCGAATCAAAGTTTTTGTAATTTGTCATTATGAAGGTATTGCCATATTCACATACGTTCATATGTTCATATGATAAAACGTCAATTTTTTCTTTTACCTTTTCACCTAAAATCAAAAATCCGCCTTTTTTCGTTTTGTTAGCAAGTTTTGAAAAGGTTTGATATAAATCACTCACGGTGGGATAGCAGTCGGGGTGATCGTATTCTATATTCAAAATCAAGTTTGTAAAAGGGGAAAGGGAAAGAAAACTTTTGCGAAATTCACAGGCTTCGGTTATAAAAAGATTATCACCGTTGATTATCAAACCA
Organism: Clostridia bacterium; assembly: GCA_016296985.1. Classification (GTDB taxonomy): domain Bacteria; phylum Bacillota; class Clostridia; order Christensenellales; family CAG-1252; genus JAEDHM01. The sequence goes on along the minus strand of JAEDHM010000051.1, from coordinate 1,897 downwards.
CCTTCAAAATTTAAAGACTTTCCTCCTAAATGAGCGGTAAAAGAAGATTTTTCTTTTAAAAATACGTTTGCCAACATTCCCGTTACGGTAGTTTTACCGTGGGTACCGGAAACGGCTAGGGTTTTGGGAAATAAATCGGATAAAAGTCCTAAAAATTCAAATCGTTCAAGTGCCTTATTGCAAGACACCGAAAGTTCGGAATCCGTTTTCTTAACTGCAGATGAGAAAACAACCAAGTCGGCAGAGGTGGCCTTTTGCGGATTTGATCCAATATATACGTCATATCCTTCTAAAAGCAGTGATTCAAAGGTTGAGGAGAAAGCCTTATCGCTTCCCGAAACAGAAGCGCCTAAGGCAAACGACAGGCGCAACAGCTCGCTCATACTTACACCGCCAACACCTATAAAATGTATTTTAAGACCATAAAAAAATTTATTCACATATCAATATATGAGCATAATAGAATTTTTGTGTATATTGATATACAAATATCTAATACTAACGATATGAAAAAACAGGTATTAATTTTCGGAGCATCAAGCGGAATAGGGTTTCATTTAGCTCAATATTTTTTACAAGCAAAAGATAGCGTAATAAACTGTTCAAGAAGAAAATGTCCCGATGACAGGGTACGTTCTATCCATTGCGACGTGTCAAAAGAGGGAGAAATAGAAAATGCCTTCAAGGAAATAGAAAAAGTATGCGATGGAATCGACTATTTTATTTATTCCGCTGGAACAAGTATGTCCGCGCCCTTTGAATATACTAAGGAAGAAGATTGCAGATATTTGTGCGAAGTAAATTTTTTTGGATTAGCAAAGGCGACTCAACTTGCAATTCCTTTAGTAAAAAGAAAGGGAGGTAAAATTATTTTTATAAGTTCATTGGGCGGAGCAGTCCCCATACCCTATGATCCATTTTATTCGGCAACAAAGTCGGCGGTAAACATGCTTGCAGTAGAGTTGAATATGGAACTTAAAGCTTTTGGGGTAGACGTAATCACAATTTTACCCGGCGGTACCGCAACGGATTTTACAGCAAAACGCCTAGTATATCCCCTTGAAGAGTGCGGAAGCTATAAAGCAAAAACGGCAAAAGCAACAAAAGCTTTAGCTCAAATTGAACAAGGTGGAATGAGTCCTCAAGACGTAGCGAAAGAGATATATTATGGTATAAATCTTAAAAAGACGCCCATCTATTTGACAATAGGAGCAAAAAACAAATTGTTGCGCGGAGCAGGAAAATTGCTCCCGAAAAAGGCGCTTTTGAAAAGCGTAAGAAAAATTTACGATATAAACTGAGTGTAGATTGCTACACTTTTTTTATGTTTAAAATGGTTTTGCGTACCCTTGATTTATTTTTAACAGTATGTTAAAATATAAAATACTTATGACAAGCATTGAATTTGAAGTAGTAAAAGCCCTTCTAGAATTGTGTGGCGAAACAAACGTAAAAATTTTGGATAAGCAAGAAATTGCTTCTGCCAATCCTCTTGTAGTGGCTACCCAAATTGACCAGGCTATTCAAAATCTCAAATCCGCTGAATACATAAGTTTAAAATATTCCGATAGCGACGAATATTGTCTTTCTCTTACCCCAAAGGGCATATCCGCTTTTTCCGCGGAAAAAGAACGTTTGCGCAGGCTTGAAGAAGAACGTTTGGCAGCCGAAGCAAAAAGGTTGGAAGAGGAAAAAAGGCGCGCTGAAGAAGAAAGAAAACGCGCTGAAGAACTTGCTCGCCTTGAAAAACTTAGGCAGGAAGAAGAAGCAAGGCGCGAAAGATTAAGGCGCGAGGAAGAAGAAAGACAAGAAAGGCTGAGAAGAGAAGAAGAGGAAAGAAAAGAAAGAGAAAGGCTTGAAGCCGAAAGACTAAGACAGGAAGAGGAAGAGCGTAAAG
>JAEDHM010000177.1 GCA_016296985.1 Clostridia bacterium | reverse complement strand
TTCGGGCATTGAATGCCCTCTGAATGACATGCTTCGCTTACGCTCTGAATGACAGGACTTCGGTTGAGATGACGGAATGGATGGGTAAGTAGAGTGAACTTGAGGAGCCTTTCCTCTTTTGTTTTTTGGTGAACGGAAATTCACTTTTGAAATTTATTTCAAATCGAGCCATTTTTCACCCCTTTGCCGATATTCGTTGTATTGACAAGGGGGAGTAAAACTGTTACAATTTAAAATAGCGCGAAAGTTATTTCGCCAAGAAATTTTAATTATCAAAAGGAAGGTTTTGTATGAAACATATCAGTCTTGAAAACTTAGGCATTATCAATACAACCGCCGTTTATCGCAATCTTACTCCCGCTCAACTCGTTGAGGCCGCTTTAAGACGCGGTGAAGGTAAACTCTCGAAAACCGGCGCTTTGGTTGTAAAAACCGGAAAGTACACCGGACGCTCGGCAAAGGATAAATTTATCGTTGATTCAAAGGGCGTTCATGACGAAATTGCTTGGGGTAGCGTAAACAAGCCCGTATCTCAAGAAGGTTTCGACGCATTGTACGAAAAGGTTATCGCATATTTGCAAAATCGTGAAATTTTCGTCTTCGACGGTTTCGCAGGCGCAGACCCCAAATACACCAAAGGTTTCAGAGTTGTAAACGAACTTGCCTCTCAAAACCTCTTTATTCACCAACTCCTTCGCCGTCCTACCGCCGAACAGTTGGATAGTTTCGAACCCGACTATACCATTATCGCAGCTCCCGGCTTCAAGTGCATTCCCGAAAGAGACGGCACAAGAAGTGAAGCGGCTATTATGATCGACTATGAAAAGCACCTTGTTTTAATCGCAGGCTCTCAATACGCAGGCGAAATCAAAAAGTCGGTATTCTCGGTTATGAACTACGTTCTTCCCAAAAACGGCGTATTCCCCATGCACTGCTCCGCTAATATCGGCAAAGACGGTGACTCCGCTGTATTCTTCGGTCTTTCCGGCACAGGTAAAACTACCTTGTCCGCCGATCCTAATCGTTACCTTATCGGTGACGACGAACACGGCTGGGCAGACGACTCGGTATTCAACTTTGAAGGCGGTTGCTATGCAAAGTGTATCAACCTTTCTCCCGAAGGCGAGCCCGAAATCTATAACGCAATCCGCTTTGGCTCTTTGGTTGAAAACGTTGTTATGGATGACGAAACCCGTGAATTCGACTTTGACGACGATTCCCTTGCGGTAAACAGCCGTGTAGGTTATCCCATCGAATATATCCCCAATGCCGAACTTTCCGGTATGTCCCCCAGCGTTCCCAAGACGGTTATCTTCCTTACCGCTGACGCTTACGGCGTATTGCCTCCTATTTCCAAACTTGACAAAAACCAAGCAATGTACTACTTCGTTTCCGGCTTTACCTCAAAGCTTGCAGGTACCGAAATCGGAGTTAAGGAACCCGTTCCTACCTTCTCCACTTGCTTTGGCGAACCCTTCCTTCCTCTCGATCCTTCTATCTATGCGTCAATGCTCGCAGATAAAGTTGAAAAGTCCGGAGCATCCGTTTATTTGGTAAATACCGGTTGGAACGGAACAGGCAAGAGAATGAAACTTGCTTACACTCGCGCAATGGTTACCGCTGCCCTCAACGGCGACCTTTTGAAGAGCGAATTTGTAACCGATCCCATCTTCGGCGTTTCTGTACCTACCACTTGTCCCGGCGTTCCTTCCGAACTTATGATTCCCGAAAACACTTGGGAAGATAAGGATAAATATCGTGAAACCGCTCGCAAGTTGGCAGCTTCCTTTGTGGATAACTTTAAAAAGTACACCCACATGCCCAAAGAAGTAGTAGATGCAGGTCCTAAGGCTTAGGAGTTGAGAAAAGGATATCTAAACGATTTTTTATGAAAAAATGCGTCGAAATACGGCGCATTTTTTTCAGTCACAGACTCTCCGAGTATGCTCCCTCAAAATAATGCTTGCCTTTCTTGCATTTATTTGCATAAAAATCTCGCTTATCTATCCTTT
>JAEDHM010000176.1 GCA_016296985.1 Clostridia bacterium | reverse complement strand
TTTGCCGTTTGACGAGAAAAAAGCAAGAAAGACAAGTTTTATTGCGAGGGAGCATACTTGGAAAGTATGTAACCGAACAAAAAACGAAGTATTTAGCAGATTTTTTCCGTCAAAAATTAACTAGACTTTGCTTCAGAGCCTTTAAATTACCAACGTTTGGCTATTTCGTCCATATCCTTTACTTCTTCTTTTTCGTACTTGGATTCGTACTTATCTTGATAGTAGTTTTCTAAGGTAATATCAATAGAGCCGTCGTTGGAAACCATAATTATGGTACATCCTCTTTGAACGCCTTCTTTGTCAATTCCGATATATGCGAGATAGTCGATACTCATACCGTAAACAAAGTTTACGCCCTTGTAATTGATAATAGAGTTGTTTACGTGGTCGTGGCCATTGAAAATTGCTTGAGTGCTTCCTACTTCAAGGATAGTTTCAAACATGTTGTCGTCACCAACACCGCAACCTACGAAATAATCTTTTTCGCCAATGATACCCTCGACAAATTCAATATCCGCAGTGGGATTTTTGTTAAATCCGCTTTCAACGTAAGCTTCAACGCAAGTTTTAACTTCGCCTAAAGGAATATGGAAGAACATCATTGTTTTTACGTTGGTATAAGTATCACGGGGATTGAGAAGTTGAGAATCGCTTAAAGTTGCAAGTTTTGCGCTGTTTTCTGCGTTAAGTTTTGCGACTTCTTCTTTATACCACTTTTCTTGACTGGGTTTCATATTATCGTATTCCCACTTTACGCCGAAAATATCGCTGTCTTTGTAAGCGTGGCTATCCAACATAATAAAGGCTTGAGTGATAAGGCCGTTTGTGTCTTTTACCCTTACCACGTGATTGCCATAGCCGTCAACCTCTTCGGGTCCTGCTGAATACAAGCAATATTTGAAATCTTGATCTTCAACGAAATCGGAAATTTCTTCACGGTTGTAATAACTGTAGGATTCGGTGTCGTGGTTACCGAAGGTCAAGGTCCAATAGATTTGTTGGTTTTCCATAAAGGTGAAAAACTCGGTCAAACCAGTCATATTATTTAAGGTAACGGAAGAATAGGGAACTGGGAAAACCATATCGCCGGTTACAACGATAAGGTCGGGTTTTTCCGCTTTTATCATAGCGTCAAGGGCGTTGAACACCTTTTTATCTCGACTGAAAGAACCAAAACCGCCACCTACGTGGATATCGGTAAGTTGCATAACCTTGAAATCCTCGTTTGTCGTAAAGGTGTAATATCCGTCTTCAATGGTAGGTACCAACTTGTTTGCCTTTTCGGTAGGACCAAAGGTGTCAACGTATTTCATCATAGATGCCTTGCAACCTGCGTTTGCAATGGCGATGATTGCAACTATTACTGCGATACCTGCAATGATACCCAAAACAATCCACAAAGGTAAAAGTTTGTTTTTAGGCTTTTTTTCCTTTTTGCCCTTGGGTACATCTTCAGAAACAACAACCTCGTCAACAGTGCTTTCTTCGGTGGAAATCACTTGGGGTTCGGTTTCTTCGCTTGCGGGAGTTGTGATTTTTTCTTCTTCCATAGCCGTCTCCTTCAATTCCCTATGGGAATTTCATATTGCTTTTTTATTATATTATGAAAAATTAATAAAAGTCAATAGGGGTTTTCATATTGCGAAAGATTTTTCACATATTTTTTAGTTTGAAATCATAGTTGATTACTTGTTGATTTTTTAGGCGAAAATAGTGGTTTTTCCAGGATATTAAAAAACAACCCCAAGTGAAAAAACTCCCGTGTCGCATTAGCGTGTTCTCCGTTAAGGAACACGCAGCGATATAAATCCCTTGCGGGAGCGATATAAGTCTACGCCTTGCGATATGCCCTCTTGGGCGTGAGGGGATTTATATCATATCGCATTGGAGCGAAGCGACAATATATCCCACGAGCAAAGCGAGTATATCGCCAAGCAGAAAAAAGAGATAACGTTTCAGCTAAAAACCGATTTGTTATCTCTTTCTGCTGTTTAAGGATTTGGGCTTAGCCCATACTGT
>JAEDHM010000175.1 GCA_016296985.1 Clostridia bacterium | reverse complement strand
TTCCGTCCGTGGTGGAAAACTTGTAAACGCTGACAAATTCCCCGTTGACAAGGGAGAAAAGGCTGAGGATATTTTGTCAACCTTGATTTATTCTTATTACGATAACAAACCCATTGTCGCAAGGGAAATTTTGACTACGGTGCCTTTGCCTGACAAGGAAGTTTTAAGTTTGGCTTTAAGTCAAAAAGCGAAGGTAAAAATCACCATATCAACCCCCAAAATCGGTACGAGAAAAGAGCTTGCCGATATGGCGGATAAAAACGCGCGAGAGTTTTTGACTCGCTCAACCTTAGAAATTACAAGGCGTGAGAATATGACCAAAAATGCGGTAATTCAACTTGGCAAAATTCTCTCAATTCCGCCCCCTTACCGTATCGAGTGTTTTGACATAAGCAATATAAGCGGTACCGACAAAGTATCCTCAATGACCGTCTTCAAAAACGGTGAAAAGGCGACTAAAATGTATCGTACTTTCCGCATAAAAACGGTAGAAGGAATCAACGACTTTGCATGTATGGGAGAAACGTTATCCCGCCGTTTAGCAAGGCTTAAAGAGGGCGCTGACGCAAGTTTTAAAGAACGCCCCGGGCTTATCGTAATCGACGGTGGTATAGGACAAGTCGGCTATGCAATAGCCGAGCTTGAAAAAGCAGGGCTTTCGGATATACCCCTAATCGGTTTGGCAGAGAGAGAAGAAACTATCGTTTTCCCCGACGGGCGCGAACTTTTGTTGCCCCGAAACAGTTTTGCCTTGATGCTTTTACAAAGGGTAAGGGACGAGGCGCACCGTTTTGCCATAAACTACCACCGTAAACTTAGACAGGAAAGAACTTTAAAAAGCAAGTTTTTAGAAATCGAGGGCGTTGGCAAAAATACCGTAAAACTTTTGTACGACAAGTTTAAATCCTACGAAGGTGTCAAAAAGGCCACCTACGATCAACTTATCCAAGTAAAGGGAATAGGTGATAAAATCGCTAAAGCGATAATTGATTTTTTTGCAAAGGATGAAGAAAATTAAATAAAAATCACGGCAACCGTCTTGCAAAGCGTTGAAAAGAAAGGAAGATTATGATAAAATCATAATATGAAATACAAAATGCTTGTTTGCGATTACGACGGAACCCTAAAACCTTTTGAAAAAGCTAAAGTACCCCTAAAAACCAGAAGAGCGATTGCCCGTTTTAAAAAGGCAGGGGGAATCTTTGTTATTTGTACCGGACGTGAATACAAATCTATAAAACAACATTTGGCGCACCTTCACTACGAAGGCGACCTTTTGTGTTTGCAAGGCTCGGTTTGCATACGGGATGAAAGGGAACTTTTCACCACTACCCTAGATCACGAAACGACTTTGCTCGTTTTGAAAACCGCTGAAGAGGACGGACTCGTACCTCAACTTTACGACACAAAGGACTACTACGCCGCTTTCAAAAATCCACAAACCGATGCTTATGGGGTGTATACTCAAACTACCCCTTTGTACCTAAATCAAAAAATATCCGACTACGCCAAGGAAAAAAACTTTTGCGCTAACAAAATCTTAATTCATTGTCCTGAAGAAGAAGCCTTGTCCTACACCATAAAATTGCAAAATCTTTGCGGTGAAAAGGTGGAGGCAATGCAAAGCGGACCTACTTTTTCCGAGGTTGCGTCAAGTAAGGCAGGAAAGGGTAACGGAGTAAAAACTCTTGCCGAGCATTACGGTATTTCCCTCGAAGAAGTGGTTTGCGTAGGGGATGCGACCAACGATTTATCTATGCTTAAGGTCGCAGGACTTGGGGTTGCAATGGAAAACGCAATGCCTCAACTTAAAGAGGTTGCCGATTATATCTGTCCTACCGTAAACAAGTGTGGCGTCGCCCATTTGATAAACTTGATTTTGAAGGATAAAATCTAGGCAATCAAAAGAGTATTTTCGCATATTCTCTATATGTGAATAATTGGAAAATATTGTACGGAAAAACAAACACTACCATGGGCGTAGGGGGAGAATTTAAGTGTTATTTCCCTCAATCCGTTTATGAAGCAGTCGCCC
>JAEDHM010000050.1 GCA_016296985.1 Clostridia bacterium | reverse complement strand
ATTCTCTTACAAGGAATGGTGCTTGTCAAAAGCATTGTGGGAAAAGCAAAAGCCATCATAAGATAGTTTATACGATAAAAGTTTATGATCAAATAATAGGCTTGGGCATCCGCCATATTTACCATGGCGTAAAGGTATTCAGAGTTGTAGCCCATAACCATATCCGGCATTACGTAACCCCCGGCATGTGCGCCGATTTTCAAATAACCAAAAGGCGGAAAAACCATAAGCGCAAAAAGCACTATAGTGACCAAACCGCATATTATCATTGCAAGTCTTCTTATCATACTACACCTCGATTTGCGATAATACCTTTCCTATACTGTCGTCTATATAAAGGTCGACTTTTTGTCTTAAGACGGGCTTGCCCTTGTTGATTACCACCAAATATTTACCTCTAAAGTATTCAACGAAATCTGCTGCCGGATAAACAGCCAAGGAAGTACCGCCGATTATCAAGGTATCCGCTTTTGCAATATCCTTGATAGCAGAAGCAACAATTTGATTATCAAGCCCCTCTTCGTACAAAACCACGTCGGGTTTTATAATTCCGCCGCAAGAGCAAATAGGTACGTTTTCAAGCTCGGCCACCTCTTCGGCGGAAAAGTGTTTGTGGCATAATTGACAATAGTTGCGGTGAACGGTGCCGTGAACTTCCCAAACCCGTTTCGAGCCTGCTTTTTGGTGCAATCCATCAATATTTTGCGTTACAATGGAAAGTAATTTTCCCTTTTCTTCCATCTCGGCAAGTTTTTTGTGAGCGGAATTGGGCAAACAATTTATGCAAGTCAATATTTTATCACGGTAAAAAGAGAAAAACTCCTCGGGTTGGTTTTCATAGCAAGAATGAGAAAGCATATACTCGGGTGAATATTTGTATTTCATCTGATAAAGTCCGTCCTCACTGCGAAAATCGGGAATACCTGATTCGGTACTTACCCCTGCTCCACCGAAGAAGACGATTTTTTTACTTTCATTTATAATCTCTTGCAAACGCGCAATCTTATTATCCATTTACGGCTCCTGTATAACGATCTACTGAAAGAATGGTTACCACCGTTTCACCGGGGAAATTTTGGAACATCATATTCACAAACTTGGTGGGAAGTTTGCTAATTTCTACAACAACGTCCAAACTCTGCTGATCACAAACTCTTCCGAAAGCGGCGTACTTGCCGTCAAGGGAAGCACTTGCATCGGCGGAACAAATAAAGAATTGTGAAGTTGCGCTGTCCATAACGTTGGTACGAGCAAAAGAAATAACTCCTGCCTTGTGGGAAATGGGATTTTCTACACCGTTAGCAGAAAACTCACCCTTGATGGGATCGTGTTGTCCTTCCTTGATATAAATTCCCCTGTCTATTACGTAGTACTCCCCTGTTTGAATCATAAAACCTTCGATTACTCGGTGGAAAACAACGTTATCGTAATAGTCTTCGTCAACGTATTGCAAAAAGTTGGCAACGGATAAAGGAGCAATAGTTGGATATAGTTCTAAATTGATATGTTTTTTAACCTCGCCGATTGAAAGATTTATTACTACCCTTACCTTGTCTTTTTCCGCAATGGTGGTATCGGTTATATTCCACTCGTTGGGATTGGGCGCATCTTCATTGGGTTTGTCTTCACCGCAAGCGGTCAAGGACAAAAGCATTGTCAAAGCAATGATAATAACCGTGATTGATAACAAAACTTTTTTCATATATTCTCCTATGCAATTTCCACCTTGTTATGATAAATATGGAAAAACATTTTTTGTATTTTGCTGTATTTTATAGTGTATTCTACCTTGCCCGTGTCGGGATTTACCGTACTGTCAACAACCGGTGGAGGCACTTGATAACTATCGGTACCGCTTTGGTTTGAAAGTTTGAGATACAAATCGTTAAACCAATCGGCAATTTTTGTAAAGATACTTTCCTGCTCATTCCAAAATTGATTGTAAGCGGTGTATTCCTCGCTTATTTCTTTATTTACCCAATGCATATCAGCCCATTCTTCTTCGCTTAAAACCAAGGACATTTGACTACGCAAAGAGCCGATTCGCATAAAGTATCCGCAATAGCGCAAAAAGTCGTTGTTTGAATTGATAAGCAGGTAGGCGGAAACCATATTCGCCTCGTTTTCCACCATAACACCCTTTGCGTGGGCAAGTTCGTGAGCGATGGTAGGCGCCCAAGTTACGTCGGGACATTCAACGTTTATGTTGCACTCGACGGTGGGCATAAAGGTAATTCCCGTAATACCCTCGTCGCTTAAAAGCCAACTGTTTATCATAGGTTTTGCGATGGGCGTATAGGGATACAAATAACCTTGTGTGTCCCATTTTTCAAACTCTTCAGCTATCAACAGTGAAAGTTCTTTGACGGTATAGGGCGAGATAACACACCCCTTTTCATCACGAGGAAATTTGTTTGACAAGCTGTTGAAATCATCAAAAAAATAGTTGGTAATTTCAACAAGTTGAGCGTTGGTATATTCTTCCTCACGTTGAGGCAATGGTAACTCGCCTCGGAAATAGGCGTAACCGGCGGTGGTAAGGTACCAAGTTCCTATAAATATGCAAATGCAAGCATAGGATAAAAAGGTTATCAAAGATACCTTCCACTTTTTTTTGCAAAGCAATACGATTATGGTAATCAGTACCGCCAAGGTACCTAGGATAAACAAAACTACCGCCCACTCGAAAACTGAAAAAGGTATAAGCGAGAAAAACTTTCCAAAGGTTTGGGCGTACCCTTTTGAAAAGGTTTGAGTAAACCACAAAGAAACTTTTTCGTTTTGCCTTAAAGCAAGCAAAATAGACAAAACCAAAACCTCGGCGAGCAAAAGCGACAAGGTTATGATAACGCCAATATATTTTTTTACCTCAATCTTATTCTTCGCCGACATTTTCGGAAGAAATACTATCTAGTGAGGGCGTAGTGTCAGTAGGCTCGACCGCTTCTGCCTTAACCTTTCTTTTGGGGAAATTCATACTTACAAGCTTTCCTAAAATAAAGGAAATTACGAAAGCACAGAAAGAGCCGATCATTTTGCCGATAAATCCGCTTATGGTATCAAGTACTTCGGGAGATAAGGGAGAATAGGATTTTAAACTTGCGGAAACGAGAGGGGGAATAACGCTTCCCAACCAAGTGTTGAGTATTATAATACCACAAACGCCAACGGCATAAATGGAGCCTGCCCAAATAATGTTGTTGGTTGCCTTGAAAGTCGCCTTTCTGTTGATTAAAAAGGTTGAAGCCTGCGCCAAAACGTTGGAAACCAAAAATGCAACAAAGCCTGCAACCCCCTTGCTTGCCGTAGTGGTAAAGTCGAAGATAAACCACTTTATGGGCTCGCGATTAGGAATCGCGAAGGATAAAATCGTGTAGGATGCATATTCGATTACGAAACAAACTATGCTGAACAAAGAGAATAAAATCAACTGACGAAGGTTGGGATATTTTTCGAAAAGTTGAGAAATTTTGTCCGCTAATTTTTTGATTTTGGGGTGGTTTTCTTTAAAATTGTTCCATTTTTCCATTTGTGCAGTTTTCATAATGCCTCTCCTATTATATACTCAAGTATAAAACAAAGTCTTCTTCGTGTCAATGCGAAAAAATCTTCCCATTGCTTGACATCTGTTTTTGATTTTGCTATCCTAAACCCATGGAAGGTTTTCGGTAAACACTTCCAAATAAAAAAACCGAGGTTTTTATGAAAGCACGTACCGCTATTTTGGTCCGAATCGGCATTATCGCCGCTTTGTACACAGTTTTAACCCTTATTACAACCCCCATCGCATTTGGCCCTATTCAAGTTCGAATTTCCGAAGCACTTACCCTTCTTCCTCTTGTTATGCCCGAAGCAATACCCGCTTTGTTTTTAGGTTGTATTTTGTCCAATATAATCTCGGCATACGGCGTATTTGACATTGTTTTCGGCTCGCTTGCTACCCTTCTTGCCGGATTTTTGACGTTTTTAATAGGACGAGTTTTTCGCTTTTATAAGAAAAATGAAATAACCCTTGAAAACAAGAAAAAAGCCTATACGACCATGTTTTTCCGCTATTTTTTAGGCGGTTTACCACCGGTTTTAATAAACGCAATCGTTATTCCTCTTATTATATATTTCGTATCTACCCCCGAAGGCTATTGGATAAACTTCGCATCCATTTTGGCTACCCAAGCAATTTGGGTGTACGCTTTGGGTATCCCCATGATTTTGGTTTTGGAAAAAAGATTTGGGGATAAACTTAAAATTTCAAAAAAATAACTTTCACCTCAATAAATAGTCCAACTGCTTTTGAAAGTGAAAATCAAATATTTAAGGAGAATGTAAAAAAGCTTCTCCTTTTTTCACGTTAGTATAAAAATAAATTGTTGATAGTGGCAAAATAATTAAGAAATCTTTAAAAAAGTTATCGACAATAAACTGTATTCAGTTTATAATTTAGGTAACACCTTTTGGGAGCTGAGTATGAAAAAACTTCTTCTTGTCTTTTTAATCGTTATTCTTGCCCTTTCCCTTGTCCTCTCCTTCGTAGGTTGCGAACAACCTGAAGAAAAGGAACCTAAAAAGGCCATCATTTGGGTAACCGCTCTTATCGCAGGCGCATATTACGATTCTACCGATATGTCTCCTGTATGGGATCCCATTGACGACGACCTTTTGTGTATCGACACTATGCTTGATCAAAGCAAATTGGGTTCGCTTATTTCGGGAATTTTAATGGATAAAAATTCTCCTATCTTGGGCGCCTTAACTGATTTAATCGGTCCTATTATGTCCAATACTCAAGATAAAACAAACCTCTTCTGGAGATTGAGTCTTGACGAAAACGGCGATCCTCTCGATCCCACCGTTACCCCTGCAACCGACCCCATGAGCGGTCTTTACTACGGTGCTGCAAGGGCTTATAAAAAACAAGTTGAAACCATTGAAGAAATCTATGGTAGCGAATACGAAGTGAAAGTGTTTACCTACGACTGGCGTTTAGATTTGCGTGACAGTGGTAAAGAACTTGAAAAGTTTATCAACGACAACCAATATGACGAAGTTGTTTTGATGGCTCACAGTATGGGTGGCGCAGTTGTAAGCAACTATTTAGCAAGAAGTGAAAGCAACCGCAACAAGGTAAAAGGCTATCTTTCTATGGGTGGCACCTTGGCAGGCTCTTTTGATACTTGGCAAGTTATGGAAGACCCCTCAACTTACCTTGGTATGTTTATGAAAAACTTGGGACTTGACTTAAGCGGTATCCTCAGCACCATTGATAAAGACGGTCAGTTGATGAACAACCTTGCAGGTCAACTTTCTCAAATGGCAATCAGCACCTATACCTTCCCTCAACTTTGCCCCACTTGGGCTTTGCTCCAAAGCGCCCACTACGGCAACGGCACTGAAGGTATCGTAATCGACGGCACTCCTATTTCAAGCGAAGATGAATTGATGGCTTTCTATGCAACTCGTCCTTGGGCTTGGCAAAGGGATAGCAAAGGCGACGTAGTTTACGACAACAACGGAAAACCCGTTGTAAGAAAGGTTGTTCAAGAACTTAAAGATTATCAACACAGTTTGTACGTAACCGACGAAAAGGGAAATGAAGTTATTGCTACCTCTTTGGTAAACAGTTATTATCTCTTCGGTATGGGCGTTGATACCTTGACAAACGTTGACGTAACCACCGTTGACGGCAAACAGCAACTTACATTCCATACCACAAAGCAAGGCGACATGCAAGTTTTGTTGCACAGCCTTATCGAAAACCAAGATCCCGACCAATTGATTGAGGACAGACGTTTGATTTATATCCCCAATTCAAACCACTATTCCGTTGGCTGTAGTTGGGAGGTTATTAAAGGCGAAGTTGTAAAATTCCTCGACAGCCTCTCCCAAACAAAGGGCGCAGAAATTTTGGCTGAAATGGAAGCTGAAGAATAAACTTTCAAAAGAAAGGAACGGTTCACACCGTTCTTTTTTTTATCTCTTTACCATATGTATAAAATTTATTATTTAGAAAAAATTACAATACTATTTACGAGGATAAATGAAGGCAAACAAAGGCGATTTATCCCAACGTAGTTAAAAGATATTCTTTCAAAATATTTCAAGAAATTATATGTGAACAAATTAAAAAAGCCTCTGTTACGTCACTGTAACAGAGGCTTTTTTCTTAACCGCAATCAATAACTTCGGCTAATCCTGTTTCCTTAAACTGTGTATCGTGCAATGCCTTATAAATTCCTCCTTTATCCAAAAGTTCTTGATGGGTCCCTTCTTCTTGTATAAGTCCACGGTCAATAACGATAATCTTGTCAGCGTTTTTGATGGTTGACAACCGGTGAGCGACTACTATTGTCGTCCTGCCCTTGCAAAGCTCGTGCAATGAGGCTTGAATCAAGGCCTCGGTTGCGTTGTCAAGAGCTGAGGTTGCCTCGTCCAAAATAAGGATTGCGGGGTTTTTCAAAAAGACACGGGCTATGCTTAGTCTTTGCTTTTGACCGCCTGAAAGTTTTACACCTCTTTCACCGATTTGGGTATCGTATCCTTCGGGTAAACTTGTAATAAACTCGTGGATATTTGCCTTTTTTGCCGCCTCGACGATATCCTCTTCTCTTGCATCGGGATTGCCGTAAGCAATGTTTTCACGGAAGGAACCGGTAAACAAGAAAACGTCTTGTTGAACAATACCTACGTTTTGTCTTAGGGATTTTGCAGTAATTTGAGAAATGGGGGTGCCGTCAAGATAGATCATACCTTGTTCAAGTTCGTAGAACTTGGGGATAAGATGACACAAGGTTGTTTTACCACCGCCTGATGCTCCGACAAAGGCGTAGGTTTTACCCTCGGGGACGGTAAAGCTGACTTTGTCCAATACGTTTCTTCCCTCGCCGTAAGCAAAGGTTACGTCCTCAAAACGCAATTCACCTTTTACGTCGTCAACGTCTTTTGCACCCTCGTTGTCGTGTTCGGCTTTTACTTCCATAATAGCGTAAAAACGCTTAAATCCGGTAATACCGTCTTGTAACTGCTCGAAGAACTGAATAAGGGTGTTTATGGGAGAAATAAACAAGTTTATGGAAAGCATAAAGGCAACAAGATCAACGTAGTCGAAATGCTCGGCGTCAAAGATGCAGAATAAACCTCCTGCCAAAAGAACGATAACGTTGTACACTTGGGTTACGAATCCCATAGAGGATGCGAAACGCCCCATTGCCTTGTAGGCTTTACTTCTTGCCTTCACAAAGTTGTTGTTGTTTTTATTAAACTTATCTTGTTCGTAATCGTCGTTTGCATATGCCTTGGTTACCCTTATGCCTGCTATACTGTTTTCTAAAACTGCGTTTATATTTCCGATCTCTTCACGGCTTTTGGTAAATGCCTTAGTCATACTTTTCCTGCAAAGGAAAGCGATGATAAACAACACGGGTAAAAAGGCGAAGATGATAAGGGACAACTTCCAACTTATGGTGCAAAGATAGGCGAAAGAGCCTATGGTTACGAAGGTTGTGATAAACAAGTTTTCGGGACCGTGGTGGGCAAGCTCGGAAACGTCGAAAAGGTCGTTTGTCATCCTTGTCATAATTTGTCCCGTTTCATTGCTATCGTAGAAGGAATAGGGCAATTTTTCAAGGTGAGCAAAAAGGTCGCTTCGCATCTTTCCTTGCATCTTAACGCCCATTACGTGTCCGCAATAGCTTACGTAAAAGTTGGCGGCTGCCCTGATTATGTAAATTCCCAACAATGCAGCGCAAAGGATAAGCACTTCGTTCAAATTTTTATTAGGAATCGACACGTCGAGAATACGAGAAGATACCATAGGATAAAGCAATCCGCTGGTAGAATAAATCAAAGAGCACAAAAGGTCGAATACAAAAGTCCTTTTATGCGGTTTGTAATAAGAGATAAACTTTTTGAATAATACGCTTGTTTTCATATTTCACCATTATTATTTTAACATACCGCATTTTTTGTCGCAAGCAATCCAATACCTTTCAAAAAGAAAAAACAAGGCCGAAACCTTGTTTTATTCCTATTCGCAATCTTGAGTTAATTTCAAAAGCACTGCGCCCTGTTTTGCCTTGCACAACGGACACTCTTCCCACGCCTCTTTTGAAATGGCTTGATAACCGCAATCGGCGCAAACCCAACGGGTGGGGCTTTTCTTTTTATACATAGTCCCCTCTTTCATTTGTTGATACAACTCCGTCAAAAGGTCGTGATGCTGTCTTTCAACCTTGCTTACCATCTTGAAAAGGGCTGCAATTTCTTTATATCCTTCTTCCTCGGCGACTTTTGCAAAGGTGGGATATATATCTTCCGCTTCGGCAATTTCGTCTTCTGCCGCAAGACGTAGGTTTTCAGTCAAATCCCATTTTTGCTTGAAAGGATAGCCTGCATCAATATCGATATTTGTAATTTCTTCTTTACATTCCTTTTGCAAAAAAGTGTAAAACATTCTCGCATGATTGAATTCGTTGTAAACAAGTTTGTCAATCACTTCGGACAACGCTTTCAACCCTTCCTTTCTTGCTCCGTATTCTAAAAACTCGTATCTAACCCTTGCTTGACACTCGCCGGCAAATGCTTTTGCTAAATTCGTATAAGTTTTGCTTTTCTTAAAATCCATAACTACCTCCTTGTATAATTTTGGGCAGTTATAGATTTTTTATACAAAAAAGGCGCAAGCGCGCCGATTAAATTAAATCCCCGGGCTCTTTCAAAAGAAAGCCCTTTTCCTTCAAAAGTCGAGCGGTAAAGCCCTGCCCGCCAATCAATTTTCCACTGAAAGTGCCGTCGTAAATTTGCTTTGCTCCGCAAGATGGACTACGAGGTTGCAAAATAATCAAATCGGGTTGCTCCCTTTCAGCAATTTCCAATGCAATTTTCGCCCCTTTTTCAAATTGAGCGGTACAATCTTCCCCCAGTTTGTTTATCGCCTTTCCCCCTACAATTTCAACGGGAGAGCGAGGGGTGGACAAACCGCCGAAAACTTCGGGGCAAATAGAAATAACTTCTTTATCCGCTAAAAAGCGAAAAAGTTTTTCGTTAAAATTATTTTTTCCATTGTACTTACAATTATCACCAAGCAAACATGCGCTTACTAAAACTTTCATTTTTTCTCCTTCTCCAAATATGCTAAAGTTTCAACGTGGGTGGGGACTCCAAAAGGTATATTTTTCAACCTATAATTAAGCCAACTCCAAATCAACAAATTCCTTTTTAGCGTCTACAAATTTTAATGAAAGCCAATCAAATCCAATCGATTTTGCTTGCTCCCAATCAAGAGTACCGTACATCAATATGACCTCTCCATTTTCGTTGAATTCATACTCTTCTTTCTCATCTTCGTAATCAATCGAATAACCAAGTGTGATTTGTATTTTTCCCGTACAATGCTCGTAAAGTTTTATTTCGCGCTCTGCATCATCACAAGCCTCGTTGCAAAACATTGCATCATAACCATGCTTCATACCATCAAAGACGGTAAATGTTTCGCCTGTTAAAATGTCTTTTGCAATTATTAAACAAGGATATTCGCCATCCACGATATATGGTGTTTTTTTGATTTTTACAGTATCTCCGTAAAAGTATATTTCCAAATTTGTGTTTCCTGCAGAAGAAGTAAGTATACCGACAGTAGCGTCTTTTTTCGCTTTAACCTTAGCAATATGATTTTTTAAATAGTAAGGAATCATTTTCTTTCTCCTTTTTTCGATTCGTTATACC
>JAEDHM010000174.1 GCA_016296985.1 Clostridia bacterium | reverse complement strand
CGTTTTGAATGACAAGGCTGAGTTGGACAGAGATGACGGGGTAGGGCGGAATAGGTTTTTCTTTTTGAGCGCCTTTGCTTTGTAATGGTTTTTGACTAGGACAAAAATTGATCTCGGGAAAGGCAGTAGGCGGTGTGGGTAACGTTGTTTTCGACGTATTCTTCAAGAAGATTGAAACCAAGTTTTTCTGCGGTTTTGCGAGAGGGTAGGTTGTCTTTTGTTTGGTAACAATAGATATGGGTGAAATCGGTTGTTTTGAAGATATGGGATAAAACGCCTTTTCCCGCCTCGGTGGCGTAGCCCTTTTTGTGGTGTTTTTTGTGGATGTGAAAGCCAAGTTCGGGAAGGGTTTTGCCGTTGATTTGTTGCATTGTGATACCGCAGTCGCCTAGGAATTCCCCGGTGGATTTAAGTTGGACTGCCCAAAGTCCAAAACCGTAAGTTTTGTAGTTGTCAAAACTCCAATCCAGCCACCTTTGACAGCCCTTTTCGTCGTAGGGCTTTGGGTAGTATTTCATTGTTTCGGGATCGGAGAGGATTGACAAAAGGTCGTTGAAATCTTCTTGAGTGTATTCTCGGAGGATAAGACGGTTTGTTTGGAGAATTTCTTTCATTATTCGATAGTTATCCAATAGCGCATTTCTTTTTTGCCGTCTACGATAATCTCGTTTTCTAAAACGCCACCGTTGTTTTGGATACATTTGCTTGATGCTATATTTGTTTTGTCGCAGACGAGAAGTACCTTGGGGATATTAAGTTTTTTGCACTCACAAAGCGCAAGTGCAAGCATTTGGGTTGCGATCCCTTTACCCCTTTCGCTTGGGCGCACGCCGTATCCGATATGTCCGCCGTTTAGCAAAAGTTGTTGGTTTAGTTTGTGGCGGATATTGATTGCGCCGACCATTTTGTTTCTGCTTTCGTCAAAGCAAAAGAATACCGAATCGGGGACACGGGTAGGGGTTTCTTTTGGTATTTCGAGGTTGTCAAGGTAGGATTGAAAATCTTTCCAATCGTTTTTGAAAATTGCCCAAGGGGAGCGGTTGGTTTGGTGGGTTGCGTTGTAGTCGCTCCACTCTTCAAGCATTTCGGAAATAGGTTTTTGAAGGGAGATATCCCCTTTTACCAAAATAAGTTTCATTATTTCACCCATATTTTCAAATAGACGGGCAACGCCATAAAGTCATCTTGCGCTTTCTTCCTTTGCTGTTGGCTTAGATTGAAGTCCTGCATTGCGGTATAGCGTTTGTAGTATTCGTCGTCGTGCTTTCTGTCGCGGTCAAGGGAGGTTACGGTTTTGATCAATATTCTACCTTCGTTATAAAAGTGAATAACGTCGTCAACGTCAAGGTAGTCATAGCGTTTGTCGGTGACGATTTCCCAACAATTTTCATCTTCGATAGAATTGAAGGTTGTTTCGTCAACTTCAACTTCGAAGATTTCGACAAGGTCGGCTCGGGGAGAAAAGAGGTCGGCGGTAAGGGGTGTATACTTGGGATATTTCCCTTTTTTGATAAACACGCTTTCGGTAAAGAGGGCATAGTCGTAAGGGTCGGTATATCCGTGGGCATCCGCCATACATCCACCAAAACCGCGACGGGATAAAATACCCTTTGTACCGTCGTTAAAAACGGGGGCGCAGCATGGCCTCTCTTGGTGGTCTTCCCCAGCGAAAAAGTAGTCATTTTCTCTTATTTCCCTGACGAGGGCGCAATACTTTGCATAGGATACGGGCGCGCTTTTGCGAGAATCGTCGTAATCAGTCCAACCTACTACTTTATGTTTCATCCAAATACTCCTTATATTCCCTGAGTTTTTTATATTATATACCACACTATGCTAATTTTCAAGATAAAAGAAGGTGAGCTGAATGCGGATATGCGATAACTTTCCTTTTTTGGGAAAATAGTATGTTTTTTTAGTCTTCGTTGTGGTATAATGCAAGTATAATTACAGTTGGAAATTTGTTTACCGCTTTGAGTAAATTGGCGAGGTGTTGATATGGACGGTTTGCAAGAATTTAATAGGATGCTAAGCAAAAAAGTCTATTTTTTGGGC
>JAEDHM010000001.1 GCA_016296985.1 Clostridia bacterium | reverse complement strand
AGTAAAATAAAAAATGGAGGGAAAATCCATGAAACGCCTTATTTTTCCAATTACAATTTTGTTAATCATACTTCTCACTACCACTTTGTGCGGTTGTGATTTTATTACAAATATTTTTGATAAAATATTGGGAGGGAAAGAAGAAACTCCCGAAATAACCGTCACCTTTGATGCAAGGGGCGGTGGCAGTTTTGCTCCTTTAAAAATTAAAGCAGGGGAGAAGGCTACCTCTTTGCCTACTCCTGAAAAAGACCATTACGATTTTGGCGGTTGGTTTAAGGATATTCAATGCAAAAATCAGTATAAAGGTGACGCCCTAAGCGAGGATACCACCTTGTATGCAAAATGGACGGCAACCTTATATACCGTAAATTTTGATATGAAAGGGGGCGATAGCATTGCTGACAGCGTTTATTCGGTGGAAAAGCCACTTTCCGAAGTTTTGGAGGAAATTACTCCTACTTGGCATGATACCGCCAATCAATTTTTGGGTTGGTACACCGATTCTGCTTTGACAAAAGCCCTAGATTTGGATACCGTAGGTTATAAAAACTTTACCTTATACGCAAAATGGCAGGTAATCGACCTTGAAAATAGTATTAAAATCCATTTTTCCATTTCTGAAGGTAGTTTGTCTTTCAGTGAAGTTTGGATTGAAAAAAATAGTGTTTTAAGCCAATTCCCTACTGCCAGCAAGGAAGGATACAGTATTGACGGTTGGTACTTTGATCAAGATTGTACAGAAAAGTACGAAAAAACCGCCCTTGATGGTGAAATCACCCTTTACGCTTGTTGGAAAATCAACAGTTATAACTTCTCCGTTTCCAATAGAGAGGACCAAGGCGGAAGGGTAAACGGAAGTCCCAACGGCGTTTACACCTTTGGCGACAGCTTAAGCGTATCCTTTATCCCCAACGAAGGCTATATTTTCGAGGGTTGGTATATCGACGGCGCTTTGGTTTCAACGGAAAATCCATATTATTTCACTATTCCTGCAAAAGACGTTATGATTACCGCAAAAACCCTCAAGGATTCTATATACAAATTCGACAAGGCGAAAAGCGGTGATTTACAAATTGAAAAGGAAGGCGTTATTTCCAAAGTTTTGGGTAACAAAATCACCAGTGAAGACTGGACTTATTCTTCCACGCTTAAAATTAAAGCAAGCTATCTAAACACCTTACCTACGGGTAATTACGAGTATATGTTGATTGCAGGTGGAGAATGCGACTACATTATCGTTTCGGTATACTCTTCAAGTTGCGCTCCCGAAAATCTTCGCTTTGACTATGACCGCGCATATCCCGAGGTAAAGATAAACTTCACTTGCGATTGCGGTGGCGACCATAAGGTGAGCGTTGACGGAAAAGCTTTGGAAAATTATACCGACCAAAGTCTTTCCACCTTTGATAAAAACTCTGCCCACACCTTGAAGGTAGTTTGCGTAAATGGTGGCGGACAAAGAACGGAAAGCTTTGCAAAACCCAACTGCGACGACAGTTATTTGTCCAATACCTTTAAGGTAAACGGAGAAATTTACGACTACTATATCACCACACCGGAAGAGTTGGGAAAGGCATATCAATATCTTATTTTCTCACCTTACAGCGAAGATTTTGGTGGTTATGAGGGCGGGGCATCAATGAAGGTTGCCTACGGTGGAGAGGTAAAAGAGTATCTTGAACAAAACCTAACTCAAAAACTTTTGAATTTGGCAATGGAAGATTTGGTATATTCCTTCTCCGTTCGTTCGGGATTTTCCACCCTCTCAGGCGGTGATTTGATGGAAATTGCTATCTATTACGAAGATTTGCCCAAAGTTGAATACGTCAGCGGTATGGAAAAAGAAACGCTACACGACGAAAGAGTTTTGCTCACTTCGGGCAAAAGGGCAGAATCCTTCAATGGGTTTGCCATTACAAAGTTTGATAAAACTCAGGTTATCAACAGTGTGTTTGCCCTTGACGAGCTTGCTTACGGCGTAACCCCCACCTTCGATTCCTCTCCCGAAAGTTTGCAAGCTAAGGCAGTATATCAAAAGGCATTGTCCATTTGTCGTAAATATTTGGACGACTCAATGAGTGATTTCCAAAAGGTAACCATAATTTACGACTACCTCGCATCCATCATTACCTATGACGATTACGCATTGTCTATCGCAAATTTGCAAAACGAGGTTGCGCAAAGTCTTTCCCTTACCGATGCAAGAAACAAGATAATCAACGCTCTATCTCCTTTGTCGCCCCTCTACAGCGATTTAGTTGCAATTTACAACCTTTCTTCTTTGTCGGAGATAAAAACCTCTCTAAGGGCTTATATCACCGGCAACAACTATGATCCTTCCCTTGCAACTACTTTAAACGATTTGCAAAGTCAAGTTGAGGGCGCTTCTACCCTTGCCGACGCAAAGGGATATATCTTGCAAACTATCTTCCAAACCGCTCCCGGTTACGAGGTGGTAGAAAAAGCCATAAATCAATCGAGTATCCAAGATATATACGATGAATTAGGCGTTGCATTGAAAAAGATGCGCTCTTTCACCCTTGAGGGCGCATTACTAGACGAAATTGCCGTTTGCGACGGTATTGCAAGCGCCTTTAAACTCCTTTGCCATATCGAGGGTATACAGTGTGTCGAGGTAAGCGGTTACGCCAACGAAGCCCACGCTTGGAACAAGGTGTTTATCAACGGCGATTGGTATTTGTGCGACGCTACTTGGGGAAGAAACGGCAATTATATTTCCCACGCTTATCTATTTGTAACCGATATGGATATGATTAAGGAAGGCCGTCAAGAGCAAAACTCTCAAGGCGTACACGATATCGAAATCTTGGCGAAAGGGGAATACGACTATTTTACCCAAACCGTCTTAACTGAAGGTGTGGATTTGTACGTCACCGATAGCAACTCTTTGGCAGAGGTTATTGCCTACTACAAAAACCTTGGTATCTCAACCATTGAATTTGCTTGCGACAAGGGATATGCCAACGTGAAAAACTATATCAAAAACGCAATGGGGAAACTTGGCATCAGCGGAAGTTATTCCATAATGAAAAACAATGCCGAAACGGTATTCTATCTAATATTGCCTTACTAATAAAAAAACGGCTGGGAAAATCCCAGCCTTTTTTTTACCTTGTTTTTATTGTTTGATTGAATAAACGAGAGCCTCGTAGGGTTTTAAGGTCATATCCGCAAGAGGTCTTTCGCCCTTGTAGTTGGAAAGGATAAGTTGATGATTTTCGGGGGAGATGCTTTCGGGGACTTTGAATTTTGCTTCCTTGTTTTTAAAGTTGCAGATGACAAGTATGGTTTCACCCTTAAAGCTTCTTTCAAAAACGTAGATATCCTTTCTTTTGGGATAATGCTCTTTATATCTACCATTTTTGATGGTGTTTGCATAAACGCCTTTGCGAAGAGCGATAAGTTGACGGTAGAAATTCAAAACGGAATCTTCATCCTTTTCCTCGGCCTCGACGTTGATTTCGGTGTGAATAGGATGTACCATCAACCAAGGCTCGACAGTGGAAAAGCCTGCATATTCGCTTGCATCCCAACACATGGGCAGTCTTCCTTGATCCCTGCTTCTTCCGTTCATAATTTTCAAGAAGATAGGTTTCATAAAGGGGATAAACTTGACCATGTTCCAAATATTCAAGGCGAGTTGATCGCGCATTTCCTCGATTTTGGTAAACTTGTAGTTGGGCATGCCAAGTTCTTGTCCTTGATAAACGTAGGGGGTACCTTGCAAAAGTTGATAGGAAACGGCAAGCATCTTCGCAGCCTCTTTGCCCTTATCTCCCACCTTGCCGGTGAAACGGCCTAAACTTCTTACTTGGTCGTGGTTTTCATAGTACAAACTGTTCCAAGCTTTTCCGAAAAGCCCTTCTTGCCACCTTGTTTGAACGGCCTTAAACTTTTTAAGGTTAAACTTTTTGGGGATAACCTGCATAAACATATCCGTTTCCATATGTTCAAACATAAAGACGGTGTCAAGTTCTTCTCTTCCCTCGCCGGTATAAAGCAAAGCCTCTTTCAAGGTTACGTTTGCAGCTTCGCCAACGGTCATGCAATCGTATTTTGACAAAACCTTTTCATAAAGTTCGTGGAGATATTCGTGGATGTGGGGACCGTGAGTAAACATTTCGTCCCCCCTGATACCTACGCGATATTTTCCGTCAGGGATAGTGCCGTCAGGATTGACAACCTTGGAAATATAGGTAATAACGTCGCAACGGAAACCGTCAACGCCCAAGTCAAGCCAAAACTTTACAAGATTTTGTACTTCTTCCCTAACCTTGGGATTATCCCAATTTAGGTCGGGTTGCTTTTCAGCCCAAAGGTGCATATACCACTCGCCGGTGGTTTTGTCGTATTTCCAAGCAGAACCGCCAAAGCGTGAAGTCCAATTGTTGGGGGGCTTTTTGCCGTTTTTACCCCTTCCCTTTCTCCAAATATAATAGTCCCTGTAGGGATTGTCCTTACTTTTTCTGCTTTCCTTAAACCAATAGTGTTCGTCACTTGTATGGTTTACGACAAGGTCCATAATAAGACGAATTCCGCGCTCGTGCATACCGGAAATCATTTCTTTCCAGTCTTTCATTGTACCGAAATCTTCCATTATATCCCTATAATCGCTTATGTCATAACCGTTGTCGGCGTTGGGGGATTTGTAGCAAGGGGAAAGCCAAACTGCGTTTACGCCCAAACTTTTGATATAATCGAGTTTTTCGATAATACCCCTGAGATCACCGATACCGTCGCCGTTGCTATCCTTGAAACTGCGAGGATAAATTTGATAGATTATTGCATTTTTGTACCATTGTGTTTTTACCGAATCCATAAAAACCTCCCGAGGGAATTATGTTTGAATTTTATCACAAAAGCCCCCCTCTGTCAATATGGATAAGGAAAGAGAAAAGCATATTGCCTATTGCCAAAAACCTACGGTTTGTGGTACAATATTCAATAATCGTGTAATAAGGAGATGTGTGTCTATGCGTAAGGCTATAATACCTATTCTTACCTTGTCACTCATTTTGCTGGTGGCTCTTCTCTCTGCAACTACCTTTACCGTTGCAATGGGAGAATCCTCGGTGGTTTACGACGGTTTTCTTCGTGACGGCTCGGCGATTTATTCCCAAGCCAGCAACGGCTATTACTATTTTACCCAAGGCAACTTTATCTTTGGAAAAGAGGATGGCGACAGTATAGTTTATGAAGGAAATTACGTATACCTCAAAGGAACGGCTGTGGCAAATTCCGAGGGGAACGTCCAATTTTCAAAATCCTCTTCAGGGGATAAATACCTCAAACTGTCCGTTATGGTGGACGGAGTTTCGGTATTCGGGGCTGAGGGCAAAATCAATCTTGACTTTACAAACCCCCTTGGTGGAGTTTATAAAGAAATTTGGTTTGCAATCAACGATAACGATCCTCAAGGCTATTTCGAGGGGAAAATTCCCACCTCTTCCCACTTGGGAATAAAAACCCTTACCGTAAACGCAACCCTTACCGACAGCGTAGGCGGAGCCGACCTTTCCGCCGTAGAATTAGTCCTTCCTTCGGGTAAGGAATTTTGCGCTTTCACCAACGTTTTGCTTGACCAAGGTTATTACTACGACGCTCCCACCTTGAAAGATACAAGCAAGGCCTATGGCGATAGATTTATCGGCGACCACGCTATCCCCAATTCCTCTGGCGAGTTGACCTTCCCTGCTACCGTAAAGGGCGGTATGGAAGTTTCTTATGATACAAAGGGCGCTTATACCCTCGTAATCAAAAATAGGGATGCTTTAAACCCTTTGTTTGATGCAGATGGATATATCCCTGCCTTCCCCGAGGAATACAATATTCGCGATTATATTCAAACCTTTATTGAAGTAAACGGAAAGAGGGTAGAAATTTCCTCTTCTCCCAACACCTCCGACACTTATACCATCGTTCCTCGTGAAATCAAGGTGGCAATCTCTACCGAAGGCGAGGGCGTTTCCAGCGAGGACGGATATTTGTTAAAGACTTATGGCGAAACCTATTCTACCATAAACTATACCACCCTCGAGGGATATACTTGTTATAAAACCGACACCTTACAAACCCTTGACTTCACCTGCGAGGGCAGTAACCTTTTTGCAAAGGTGGGCGAGTATTCAATTTCCGTAAGCGAAGGCACCTTAGTCAAGGACGGCGACGTTGACAAAAGCGATTATTACGTCATAAACATTGACGACAACATCAAGGGCTTGAAAGTTGTACCTCGTAAAGTCAGCGCGCAAGGATTGAAAGCTATTTATTCAACTATCGACCTTTCCTTCCCCTACGACCAAACGGGATACGACGGTATGTTTGAGGCAAGAAGGGAAGAAATCGAAGGTGTAAACGGCGAGACCATAAGCGTACTTTACGGTTTTACCGAGGAATCTAAGGAATATTCCTTTGGCAATCCTCCTACGTATACCGATTTTAATAAAGAAGGCGGACTTGAAATTGACCGCCAATATACCGCTTTCGTAAAATCATTTACCGTCAAGCAAAGCGATGGAACACCGATTGAGGGCGGAGAGGCAAACTACGATTTGCAAAAACCCATATTTGACGAACTTGATCCCCATTCTTTTATCACGGTAGTCAACAAACAAATTTATATCGCATTTTCTCTTGAAACCACTCCCGAAGAATACAAGGACTATGCAGTCTTTACCCAAGAAAACGCCTTGCAACTTCAATACGGAGTATTCGAATCCACCGAGGGAGTCGTTTCCCTTGCAATCAAGGTTGACGAAAGCGAAAATCCTCTTTTGGTACAGTTTAAACTTGAGGAGGGCTACGCCGTTGACGAAAGCGGAAGATTGACGGTTGGAGAAAGTTATAGACTACTTCTTGCGGATAATCAAACAGACGAAAACTATGGCAAATATACCGTAGTCGGCGTTGACGATGATTTTAAGGTTACCATAATCCCCAAAAGATTGGTATTTTCAAATTATTATACCCAGTTTACTCAAGAATACGGCGAAACTTCTACCTCTTGGACAGTCAAACTTGACAACGGCTTTGGCGAAAAAGAAGAATTCGTAGTTTACGTAAAAGAAAGCGTTGAAGGTAAACGTGCAGGCGAAAACCTTCCTCTTTATTGGGACAATAGCAACTACAAGGGATTATATCACCTTGTAGGCGTAAATGAAGAGGGCGAGATTTTGTCAGACAACCTTTTGGACGTACCCTTTACCGTTGCTCCTCGCAAAATCACCGTTGCCCCCGCTTATGGTAGCAAGGTTTTGGATAAGATCGTAGACACCTACAAGTTTGTTTACGGTCAAGAAGATATCACTGAAATATTTACTTACAAGGATTCAAGCGACGGCAAGACAAAGCCTTTGAGCGAGGCTCCCTTCTATATTCAAAATTCCCTTTCCGTAAAGGTTAGTTGGGGCGAAGAGGATATAAGCGGTTATCCTATCAAGGACAACAAGGGGAAATACAACCGTCAAGGCTCGACTTTTGTAATCAAATATACCCTTGTTGGTGATGATTATTGCCATCAATCCACAGGAGAAAAAGTTGCTACAATAAAGGCTCTTATCGTTGCAAGACCTCTTGATATAACCTTTACTTTCAATGAAGGTTGCGGAACAAAAACCTTCTTCGATACTATGATTTTAAGCGACCAAGGCGAGATAGAAATTTCAAACCTCGTTGCAGGCGAAAGCATTACCGTAACTCCCAAAAGCGATGGTTGTGAAAAGGATAGCAAGGTAGGAAAATATAAAATCACCTTTACTTTAAGCGGTACGGGATCGGACAACTATACCTTAGGCTCTAGCAAAATTTTAGACCACAAGGGAAAGACGACCGAGTTTGAAGTAGTAGAAAGAAAGACTGAGGAAATGTACGACCTCAACTTTACCATTGACAAAAACGGTTGTGACGAAACAACGATTTTGTTAAACGGCTCGGGCATCGGAGCCCCCTTCGTGATTGAATACGGCTATAAGATAGACGGCGACAAGGATTACGTTTGGACTACAAAGCCCAAAATCACAGGCCTTGTTTCGGGTACAAGATATTTCCTTACCGCAAGATACAAAGAAGTAAACAAGCAAAACGAGGTAGGCAGGGAAAGAGCACCCGTCAGCTATACCACACCTCTTTCCGCTCCTTCCGCTACCATTGACGATATGGCAACGGGAACGGATACCTTGACGGTTAGAGTTACGGAAATTCCGACAACAAAACGCACTACCTACACGTATACCGTAACCGCAAAACAATCCACCGGCGAAAGCAACGTTTATACTGCGGTGAGAGAATCTGCCGGGGTATACGTCTTCAGTGATTTGCCTTCGGGTAACAGTTATAATATCCTTGTAAAATGTACCACCAACTTTGACGACTTGGGCAATTATACCGAACTTTCATCAGTTTGGACAATTTGGGAAGCGCCCAAAATGACGGAAAGGGAAAGCTATACTTTAGGTAGCAAAACCTTTACCATCATCAATCCTCCCGAAAACGCCCTTTACGAGTACAGGATTACCCTTGCAGAATACGGCGAAGAGGATTTGCTTGAATGCGACTGGGAAACTTATAGCGAACCCTTGGTTTTAGAAACTGAAACCGATTACATTATGGAAATAAGGGTAAAAGCCATGACCGGCGGAAGCTATCACACCGGCGGTTTGGCAGGAGAAAGCACCATCTTCCATTTCTCCACCTACAGTGTGCATGCAGTAGGCGATTATGAAGGCGGAATGCTTTTCTTTGCGAAATATCTTTTGGTGGGAATATTCGGTTTGTCAATATTCCTGTTGATTATAGCGATTGTAGTTTTTTCGGCGGTTATGCCCAAAAAGACGACTAAGAGGAAATAAAGGAGAAGGTTATGGATAAAATTATCGAGGCATTTAAAGATTTTGATTTCGGTGTTGCTTTTTCTTCCCTATCGGGAGAACAAATTATTATGGCGCTTCTCGGCTTTATTATAAGCATTTTCGCAGGCTTTTTCTTCGGTGGCGCAATCTTTTACGCATTGGGTGTAAAAAGCGGTAAAAAGGCGGCAAAAAAGAAGAAAAAGACAGAATTTACCTCTGCCGACAACGCCTATCAAAAAATCGAGCAAGCAAATCTCGACAGTTTGCTTGACAGTTTGGTTACCGCAGGTACCGACGACATTTTCAGCGACGACCTCGAACTTATCGAGGATGACGTTATAGAAGAAACCACCACCGATACAAAGGAAGAAAGGGCGGAAGATGATGCGGAAAAGGCAAAATCCTTGGGTATTGTCAACGAGCTTGAGGACGAGGAATTTAAGGCAATGATTGAAACTCGCCGTAAAAGCTTGCCCATTTTCACCCGTGACGAAATACTTATGTACGTTGAAACCTTGAAAAACTATGGTGGCAGAGCGGTTGTTGAAAGAAGAAACAAGACCATGAACTACGACCGCGCAAAGGTCGGTGGAAACACCTTTATGGTTTTGTACGAAAGAAAGTCTACACCCATTATGCTTGTAAGACTTCACCTCAACACCGTCAACAAACTTATCGAACAAATGGGCGATTGCGTTGTTCCTGCTCCCGCTCTTGGTCCCGACTGGTACAGCGTTGTATTCAAGGCAATGGCAAACAGCGCGGTTTTGATGCTTACCACAGTCAAGTTGGCGTACAAGTACACCTTCTCGCAAGAGTTCTTTAAAAATACCGAGGGCAAAATCGTTACCGATCCCAAAACCGTTGAACTCAACGAGCGCGAACTCAACTACTCACTCTCCGTTTACGACTACACTTGCCACGAAAGAGCAATGGCGGTATCCGATACCTTGGACGACGAATACCATATCAACTACTTCAGTAAAAGCGAAATTTGCGAATACGCTAGCGATGAACTTAACACAATTCTTCCCACGGTTATCAACTGGCGTACCGCAAACAAGCCTGCAACTTTGAAGACGGGCGACAAGATGTACAGCATAATCTATGAGCGCGCCGGCGTAGTAAAACTTATCTTCCGCGCCGACGAAGAGTATATCGAACTTCAAAAGACGTTGCACGACAACATTCGCGAGTCCACCTTCCCCGTATCCCGTGACTGGGTGTGGTACAGCGTGGTTATCGATCCCAAGGAATTTAGCGAAAAGCAAATCAAGGACTTGCTCCGTTATTCCTACGAATACGTAATCAATATTCACAAACTTAACGAAGAAGTAGCGACTGAAAGCGAAGGCAAGTAAAAGGATTGACTAACAAGAAAAAGACTGAGGAAACTCAGTCTTTTGTTTTGTTTGAAGTATAAACTAAATAGCGTAGATTATCGCAATAAGCGCCAGCATTTCGCTACGAGAGAGAAAACCGTCAATACGGTACTGAATAATTCCGCCAAAGTTTTTTATGGTGGATGAATGGAATTTTGCGATTATTTGACCGCCAAAGGTTTTGACAGTATCCGTGGTTACGTTAAGCAAAACTCTTCCGCCGAAATCCTTTATTCTTTCCCCGTCAAAAGTGCAAAGAACTCTTCCTCCAAAATCCGTAAGCCTATCTCCGCGGATAAAGTATTTTATTTGTCCGTTTACAATTTTCAAGAGGTTTTGATAGGAAGAATTTTTAATATACGCCATAATCACCATTCCTTTTATCATAAGAATATTTTCTGTATTATACTGAAAATTCAAAGCAAAGCAAACCCCTGAAAAGGATG
This sequence comes from Clostridia bacterium, assembly GCA_016296985.1. Classification (GTDB taxonomy): domain Bacteria; phylum Bacillota; class Clostridia; order Christensenellales; family CAG-1252; genus JAEDHM01. The sequence continues at coordinate 23,544 of JAEDHM010000001.1, read as the reverse complement.
GTAAAAACTTTGTGTTTATTAAAATTTAAGGCAAAAGAGCGTTGCATATCGGAAAAATTATGGTACAATAAATCTATGGCTACGCACAAAGGAAAAAGGATAGGCAAGATTATTGCCGTTACGCTCATTGTTTTCTTTCTTGCTCTTGCAATCGTCATAACTGGATATATGATGGCGGCAAGGAAGGTTTATTTTATCAACAAAGTTGACAACGAAAATTTTCAAAAAAGCAATTTAGAATACCTTAAAAATACCTTTTACAATGGCTATACCCCTAAGGACGAGCAAAGTATTTGCGCTTTTGATTTACAAAAGGCTCTTGACGAGGGCGTAAGGTATAATCAGGTGGCGTTTTTGGCAACCCACAACAGTTGTCAAAGGCTTAATCGCCCCGAGTCCGTGGAATACCTACGTGCCCTTGACTACGTTTCATTTGGGCTTGCGTCGAGGGACTTTTTCGACAAAAAGAACTTTGAATACGATACTCTTACAGGGCAACTTGAACACGGAATCCGCAGTATAGAATTTGACGTTGAGGCAAAGGTTTCAAAGGGGGATATCTCCTTTAAGCTTATGCACGATTTGGTTGTTGACAGCGCAACTTCTTGCCTTGATTTAGAAGGAGCTCTTGAAGAAATTGTGTACTGGTCAAACCACAACCCCAACCACTTGCCTATCACCATTTTGGTAGAAAGCAAAGCCTACGTTTTGCCGGTAGAGGGCTTTCAAGTGTTTGGAAGTCGCCACGTAAAGGCCTTTGATGAAGTGCTTCGCAAATGCTTGGGCGACAAACTTTTTACTCCTTCGGATATGCTTGGCGACTACGCCACCTTCGAGGAAATGCGCAAAGCAAAGGATTGGAAACCCTTGAAGGAAATGTTAGGCAAGGTCGTTGTAGTTTTGCACGAGGCAGGCTTTGTCGAAAAGTACATAGAACAAGACCCCACTATGCGGACGCAGGCAATGATTCCCTCCGTACTTTATAAGGATAGAAACACACCTCAAGCAGGGTTTATCATTGAAAACGATCCACAGGATGCGGTAGAGCGCATTGACTTTTACAGGACCGCCAATTTTATGGTAAGAACAAGGGCGGACAAATATCCTCACTTTAGTGAGGAGTGGTACGCTTTGGCAAATCAATGCCTATCCCAAATCATCACCACCGATTACGCGCCCCGTGATTTACGCCCCGAGCAACACACCTTCTCCTTTGACGGCTTTACAGCCAAACTCATATCCTTCTAACCTAACTCAATGGAAGGAAAAACAAAAGCAAGCAACGGTTGTTGCTTGCTTTTTTACTTATTACAAAGTATTGCAAATGTTTATTTATAATTGAACTTTCTATCAAACAAAAAGTCAAGGCTTACGTTGAAAAAATCGGCAATTTCTATCAAGGTATCAAAGTCAGGACAAACAGCACCCGTTTCATATCGAGTGTAGTTTACACGGGAGAGATTTAGTTTGTCCGCAACCTGTTGTTGAGTGAGCCCCATCTCTTTCCTAAGCTCTCTCATTTGCTTTCCAATACCATTTTTCATGTTGACATTGTACAATATCTGTACTATACTTTAGTTGGGATGTACATATTATGTACAAAATTTTATTATCTATACAAAGGAGGAAATATGAAAACTAAAGTTGTATTAAGAATATCTTTCTTACTTATCATCGTGTCTTTAGTATGTGTTTTATTTGGTTGTTCAATGGTTCAGTCAACGTTGAAGGTTCCTGAAAACATAGTTGTTGAAAAGGATATGGTTATTTGGAATAGCGTAGATGGGGCGACTAAATACCTTGTTTACGTAAACGGTCGAGAGCATAGCACAAACGGTGCTGCAACCGAGTTTGATTTGTCAAAATTGGATTTGGTTGATGGACAAACCTATACCGTCAAAGTGAAAGCTGTCGGTGATGGATATTTCAAATTAAGTTCTGAATATTCTGAGGAAATTTCCTTTAGATATGAAAAAGGCGATACCGTTGTTGATACCAATCCAACGAAATTGGACGCCCCCACGAATATATCTATAGAAGAAAACGTAGTAAGATGGAGTAGCGTAAGCTGTGCTAGTAGATATCGTCTTTACGTGGATGGTAGAGAGCATAGCACAAAGGGAAGTGAAACCTTTTTTGATTTATCTACCTTGAATTTAGTAGACGGGCAAACCTACTACGTTAAAATTCAAGCGGTTAGTGATAATTCAACCAAGTTGGATTCTGATTATTCTAACGATAGACCATTTACGTATATTGAAAAAGACGACTCAGGAAACGGTGATATCGACGATGGGGGAACTTCTAATAAATATTTGGATGAAACCGTAGTCGAGTCCATTGTGAATTCTATGGATTCTACTTCAACCTATTACGGAGTTGGAAGACAGGTAAACGTTATCACAGATGAATACGCCAATTTTACAGCTGAATCCGTGGGACAACCTCGTATTTTTGATACCAATAAGTTGATGGCTCTAAACTGGTATAAACAACCGGTAGGAGATATGAAAGCAGAATCTTATACGGCAAGTTCAATGAGTGACTTGTACGTACAAGCAAACGTCGGTTTTAAAAACTCATTCAATGCAAAAGCTTTTCTAGGAAACGTGTTTAGCGCAGGTTTTGAAAATTCTTTTGATTTAGCGCAGGAGTGGGGTACAAAAATACAGCAAATGAGATTTATTACACTTCTTCTCAATACTATGGCGCAACGTTGGTGGCAATAGACGGATATTATGATATCAGTCAATTTTCAAACATTCTATCAACAAGCTTTATTAATAACATAATTGCTTTGGAAAACGGAGAGACAACTGCAGAAAGCATTATCAATACGTATGGTACACATGCTGTTTTGGCGGCGTATTTTGGTGGTAAAATCACCTGTAACTCGCATATAAGAAACACTTCTACAAAATGGACGGCGGAAATGGCATTAGAGTATGAATCTAAAATAAGTACAGCCCTAAGTTCATTACTTAGCGCAGGCAATTCAACCTCTGCAAGTCTTTCGGCTCAACTTGAAATTGCCAATGGCACGTCCGAAGAACATTTTACGGCCACCGCCATTGGTGGCGACGGTTTCCCTGCGTTGTCATTGCAAGATTATTTGGCAAATTACAGCGCGTGGGTAAGTTCAATGAACAATATCACCGTTGAAAAGAGTGTAATCATCAAATTACCTAAAAACAGTCTTGTTGCCATTTGGGATTTACTACCTAGTCAATATTCAAAGGCAAAAACACTTTTACAAAACTATTTTGATAACGCGGTAGAACATTGTAATAGCGAATTCCTTAGTCAATTTGAAAGACATTACAACGAACCTATTCCCGACGTTGATTATGGAAATACAACTGATTATGCCGGTGGTCATGGTACTTTAGAAAGCCCATACTTGATAAGCAATGCACTTCATCTTAAAAACGTAAATAAAGATTTGAGTGCTCACTATAAACTAATAAATGACATAAATTTGACGGTTGACTGGGCACCACTCGGACTATCTGAGAACGGTAGTTATTCACTTTTTAAAGGTGTGTTTGATGGAGATGGATATGCAATTAAAGGACTCAAACGAACAAGTTCACCATCATATGATAGTTCTCGTCATGCCTATTGTGGATTATTCAGTAGATTAGAAGGAGCAACTGTAAAAAACGTTAAACTCACAAATTTGGAATTTGTTTTTGGTGTAGCCAGTGCGAATCGAGACGACTTTTATATGTTTGTTGGTGGAATTGCAGGAAAAGCAACAAAAAGCAATCTAATGAACTGTGGTGTGGAAGGAAAAATACAGGTTGGAAACAATGTTGATGCAAGAAGAAATATGCATGTTGGCGGATTAATAGGTGAAGTCGTTGAAAATACTACAATCAAACATTGTTATAACAAAGCATTTCTAAAAGTAAGACACCAAGTATCTTATGTGGGTGGAATTGTTGGTGTTGTTTCAGGAAATAATGTTACTGTAAAATATTCGTACAATATTGGAAATATTGACGTCAGTACAGGATGGTGGATTGGTGGTTTTACCGGAACCGGCGGTGGTATTGTTGGTCGAGTTTGTGACAATAAGATTGTTACGGTAACTAATTGCTATACAAAGTGCGATATCAAAGTCACGAATGGATATTATCGTGATATCGGCGGTATAATTGCGACAGCAACAGATGGAGGTCATTATACGTCTGTAAATGATAACGTCTTTTGTATTAGAGTAGAGTTTGATGAAAATAATGATTATAACGACAATAGAAAAAAAGAAATTTGGAATATTGATAAACCCGGCACACAGGTGTCAGAAACACAATTAAAAGCAGGTAATGAAATTGGAGCACTAAAAAGGTATACAGATAGTGATTTTCAACAAAACGAAGCCTACTGTTGGGTTTATCAAGCAGGAGAATTGCCCAAACTTTATTGGGAATAAAACGCTCTTAAAAAACACACGAAAAACAAAAGCAAGCAACGGTTGTTGCTTGCTTTTGTTTGTATAGATATTACTGGGTGAGAGGGGTAATTGGCTAAATGAAAAGGCTATTTAAGGCTTTCCATAAAGCGGACGATTTCTTCCTTGTGGTCGCCGTAAATTACCACGTGGTGGTTTCCGTAAGGACGGGAAAGGAAGTATTGAATATTGTCGTCAACCTCAAGTTGGATTTGGGTACGGCAAAGGTTTGATTCCTCAAGGTTTTTGAGGATTTTGCCCGTGGTAACGTAGTAGTCTTTGAGGTTTTTGCTAAGCTTGAAAATAGTTATCTTTTCCTCTTTCAAATATCCCTTTATGGCAACGCCTATTCCCGATTCAAAGTGAGTGTCAAGATAAAACTTTTCCACCATATCAAGGGGAAGGGTACAATGGGCAAGGATCATCTTTTTGCTTTGGATATCAATCCTACTGGGGTTTGCTTGAAAACCGTTTTGCCCGGTGATTTTCTTCAGCAAGTGCATGCTTATCATTGTGGGCACGTCACCTTCGCAGGTTGCCACAACGCCCCTTTGATTGAGCAGGGCAAGGGATAGACAAGCGGTGGTTTCAAGTTTGTCCAACAAGTCGAAACACCTTATGGTCAAGCCGTCAAGGTGATATTCTTCTTTTAGGGAATCAATAGCCTTATGCAGTCTTAAAGCCTTGTCTATTTCCTTTGCGTCATAATCAAAGGATAAATCAAGGTCGTTTTCGCTTTCCTCAAATTTTTCGCATACCTTTTCAATGGGAATATCCACAAGTTGGATATGGTGTAGCCTTTTTGCTGTGTCGTAGTCAACTTGGCTTGCAATCAACCAATCACTTGGCTTGCCCAAAACGCCGTATCTGTATTCCACCTTACTTTGCGCCAATTCTCTAATTCGATTGACGATATATTGGTTTGCGCCGTGTAAAACCTCGCCTTCCAGGTTGTTATCCTTAAGGAAGGACAAAATCTCTAAAGATGCGGCAAGAGAGTTGTTGTGTCCATAGGTCAAAAGATAAAAGGGCGCTTTCAGTTTTGAAAAGTTTTCTAAAAACAAACCCTCACTGCCACCGCTTTGAACTAAAATCAAGGAAAGGTCGCAGTTATACAAATCTTCCACCGTTGAAATTTGAAAGGAAATATCGCTTAGGTTCATCAACTCGTTCAACAAAACTTGGGTGTTTTCATTGATACGGTTTTGGTCGTGCAAACTTGATACTAAGGGAAAAATATTAACTTTCATTTCAATCACCTAAAAGCAAACTATTGAATGGATAGCAAGAATTTGCAAAGAAGGAAAACGTCGGTGTTGGGGATAAGGTCGGCGTTGAGGATTTCGGGCACCGTAGCAAGAGTGCTTTTGAAATAAAGTTTTACCTTTGCGTCGGTGTGGTTTTTAGTGGTATAAAGGTCGTTGGTAATTTGATCCTTGGTTTCCGCCTTTTGCAAACCGCCAGTTTCGTGGTCGGCGGTTACGATAAGGGAATAGCCCTCGCTTTGCGCGGAAAGTTTTTGGTCAACGGCCTTTATGGCGTTTGAAAAGTCAACGTGGTTTTTGATCATAGTTTCTACGTCGTTTTTATGTGACGCCTTGTCGATTTTCGCCCCTTCAATCATAAGGAAATAGCCGGTGGGATAGTTGGCTTCCATATACTCAATGGCATAGGTTGCAAGTTGGGTAAGGGTGGGGGTTGTAGCATTTCCGTCCTCGGGTACAACCTCGGTGAAACTGGCGACAAACTTATTTCGCTGTGTGCTAAGTCCCTCCATGCTTGTTGCCCAAGTCCAGCCTTGTTTTTTGAAACGGTCTTGATAAACAGAGGAGTATTTACCTGCGCCCAAAAGAAGGTCGATGGGGGAAGATTCTTGGCTCAACAAAATTTCCGCATTGTTGTTTCTTGACTTTGCGTGAGCGGAAAAACCCGAAGGCGTTGCGCCGGTGATTTCGTCCGAGGTAACAACTCCTGCGCCATAGCGATCACGTTTTGCAAGTTCGGTTATGGAAACAAAGTTTGCCGAGGTGGTTTTGTCAATGGCGATATATTCGTTATAGCCCTTGTTTCCGGTAGCCATAGCCGTTGCAGCAGCAGCGCTGTCCGTAACCCCCGAAAGAGAGTTTGTTTCCATCATCGTAACCGTTGCAAAGGAGGAGAAATAAGCTTGCTCCCCGGTGTACAACTCGGCATTCAAGGTGTGGTTTACACCCATACCGTCGCCAATAAACAACACAACCTTTGGGGTAATTGCGTTTGAGTGATCGGCAGGAGTATATTCTTCCTCGCATGCCACAAAGGTGAAAACGATGCAAATCGTCAAAAGTAAAACAAAGAAAGATGCGAAAAGTTTTTTCTTCATATCTCCATCCTCACAAAAAGTCTTTAATAATATAATACCATAAACCCCAAAAAAAGAAAAGGGGATAAATTTACCGAAGGGCAAACAAAAAGCAAGCAACGTCCGTTGCTTGCTTTATCTTGTTTTGTTATTAGTCTCTGTCTGTTCCGGTGAAAGGTAACAAAGCCATAATTCTTGCTCTCTTAATAGCTACTGCCAAAGCTCTTTGATGCTTTGCGCATACGCCACTTGTACGTCTGGGAGCAATTTTACCGCTTTCGGAAACGAACTTTTTCAACTTTTTAACGTCTTTGTAGTCGATTTCGTTTACCTTGTCAACGCAGAAAATACAAACTTTTTTCTTCGCAGGTTTCCTTGCGGGACGTTTTGCATTTTTATCGTCTACGGGTTTTGTATTTGTATTCATAATTATCTCCTTTTAAATTAGAACGGAAGCCCGTCGTCAATAGGCTTCATGTCGCCGGTATCATCGTCGCCACCGGCCTTACTGCTTAAAAACTGAACTTCGTCAGCCACGATTTCGGTAACGTATCTTTTAGAACCGTCCATTGCATCGTAAGAGCGAATTTGGATGCTTCCTGCAACGGCAGCCTTGCTACCTTTCTTGAGGAACTTTCCGCAGTTTTCGGCTTGACCGCGCCATACGATGATGGGAAGAAAATCTGTTTCATTGTTGCCAAATCTTCTGGTTACGGCGAGGGTGAATCTACAAACGGCAACACCGCTGGTTGTGGTGCTTACTTCGGGGTCCTTTGTAAGGTTTCCGATCAAAAATACTCTGTTCATAAAAATCCTCCTGATTACTTGTCTTTTCTTGTTACCATGAATCTTACTACACCGTCAGTAATTCTCATTTGACGTTCGAGCTCGGCGGGAACGTTGCTGTCGGCAGAAAAGTTCATAAGTGCATAATAACCTGTGGTTTTATAGTCGATAGGATAAGCGTATTCTCTGTCACCCCATTTGTCGATGGTGGTAACTTCGCCGCCCATGCCGGTAACGACACCTGCGAACTTGTCTACTAACGCACCCTTAGCTTCGTCAGATAATTCTGATTCGAGAATGTAGAGTACTTCGTACTTGTTCATAAACGTACCTCCTTTTGGACTTGATGACCTTTTTGCAAAGGTAAGGATGCGGATTAACCGCAATGCATAGATTATACAATACTAATTTTTTGTTGTAAAGCGTTTTTCGGCACTTTTACTAAGTATATATTATTGATTATTCTCAAGTCTTGTTAATTCCTTGACTTATATCTGTTTGTGGTTTATAATTCTCCCACAAGGAAATTTTGGGTGCTTTGCACCTTGGAGGTTTATATGGCAACTGAAAGCATTATTCTTACCAAAGAAGGATACAAAAAACTTGAAGAAGAGCTTGAGATTTTAGTCAAGGAAAAACGTGGCGAAGCTGCAGAACGCGTTAAGCAAGCAAGAGAATTCGGCGACTTGTCCGAAAACGCTGAATACGACGCCGCTAAAGAAGATCAAGGCCGTCTTGAAGCAAAAATTATAGAAATCGAAGCTACTCTCAAGTATGCAAAGGTTATTGACGACAGCGAGTTGGACTTGTCCGTTATCAGCGTAGGTTGCGTTGTAAAAATGCACGACGAAGATTTGGACGAAGTTGTTGAATACAAGCTTGTCGGCGCTGCCGAAGCAAATTATGAAGAAGGATCTATCAGCAACAAGTCTCCTTTAGGTCAAGCAATTTTGGGCAAAAAAGTCGGTGATCGCGCCGAAGTAAAAGCCCCCAACGGAATTATCTACGTTTACAAAATTCTCTCTATCAGCAAATAATTATGGACGAAATCAGAAATAACAATTTACCCGTTGAGGAAACCGTCCTCACCGAAGAAGAAAGAAATGAAATCCGCAAGGGCAGACTTGAAAAGTTGCGCGCCTTGCAAGAAACTGGGGAAAATCCCTTCCACCGCGTAAGATATGACAAAACTCACACTTCAAGTGATATTTTTGCCGACTACGAAGGACTTGAAGGACAAGAAGTAGTTATCGCAGGTCGTATGGTAAGTCGCCGTATTATGGGCAAGGCTTCCTTTGCTCACCTTATGGACGGCAACGGAAAAATTCAGTTTTACGTAAAACGCGACGACGTTGGCGAAGAAAGTTACGCTGCTTTCAAAACCTTTGATATCGGCGATATCTTGGGGATCAAGGGCTTTGTTTTCAAAACCCGTACCGAGGAAATAAGCGTACACGCAAAAGAGGTCGTTTTGTTGTCGAAATCCCTTTTGCCTTTGCCTGAAAAATATCACGGATTAAGGGACACCGATTTGCGCTATCGTCAACGCTACGTTGACTTGATCGCAAACCCCGACGTAAAAGAAACCTTTGTAAAGCGTAGCAGAATCGTAAGCGGTATTCGTGAATTTTTGGACGGTGAAGGATTTTTAGAAGTTGAAACCCCCATTCTCAATACCATCGCAGGTGGCGCAACCGCAAGACCTTTTATCACTCACCACAACGCTTTGGATATCGATATGTATATGCGTATCGCTCCCGAACTTTATTTGAAGAGATGTATCGTTGGCGGTTTTGAAAAGGTTTACGAAATGGGCAGACAGTTTAGAAACGAGGGCATGGACATAAAGCACAATCCCGAGTTTACTACCATGGAACTTTATCAAGCCTACGTTGACTACAACGCAATGATGGACATCACCGAAAGACTTATAAAGCACTGCGCTTTGAAGGTTTGCAACTCTCTTCAAATCACCTATCAAGGAAAGGATATCAACCTTGACGGCAACTGGAGACGTCTTCCTATGGCCGAGGCGGTAAAAGAATACTCAGGCGTAGAATTTACCGGAAAAACCGTTGAAGAGGTTTACGCTCAATGTCAAGAAAAGGGAATTAAGATGGAGCCCGGCTTAAGTTGGGGCAAGGCTATGGAATTCCTCTTTGACGAATTTGTTGAAGACAACCTTATTCAACCTACCTTCATAATCGACTATCCCGTTGAAATTTCTCCCTTGGCAAAGCGCAAGCCTACCGACCCTCTCCTTACCGAAAGATTTGAGATCTTTATCAACGGTTGGGAATTCGGTAACGCTTTCTCTGAATTAAACGACCCCGTTGACCAAAGAGAAAGATTTATGGCGCAAGCCCGTGAAAGAGCAAAGGGCGATGAAGAAGCGCAAATGACCGACGACGATTTTGTTACCGCTTTAGAATACGGTATGCCCCCCACAGGTGGCTTTGGTATGGGCGTTGACAGGCTTGTAATGTTGCTTACCGACAGCGCAAGCATCCGTGACGTTTTGCTTTTCCCCACAATGAAACCCATTGTGAAAAAATAATAAGTTAAATTGGAAGAATTGCGGAGTATCCGCAATTTTTCCATATAAGAAAAGGTGATTTATGGAAAGAATAGCGTTATTTGAAAAGGTCTCTTACAAGCAGTACGAAGCGGACTCTTTGGCAAACTGCAACAATGGGGACTACGATAGCATAAAACTTCCCGTCCGTGCCACGAAGGGAAGCGCGGGATACGACTTTTTCCTCCCTATGGATCTTGACCTTAAAGTAGGCGAAAGCGTTGTAATCGCAACCGGCGTAAGGGTGAAAATTGGAGAGGGTTGGTTTTTGGCTACCTTCCCCAAAAGCGGACTTGGTTTTAAGTACCGTTTACGCCTTGACAACACGGTGGGCATAATCGATTCCGACTATTACTATTCAAGCAACGAAGGGCATATTTTGACAAAAGTCACCAATTGTGGAAAGAAGGATATACACCTTGAAAAGGGGAAGGCCTTTACGCAAGGCATTTTTATTCCTTTTGGAATTACCACCGACGACAACGCCGAAGGTGTAAGAGACGGCGGTTTTGGTTCTACAAAAGCGTAAAATTTGACAAGAATAACCGCATACCCTTATTGACAAGAATAAGTGTGAAGTTATATACTGTATATAATGCCTGTGAGTAACGGCTTGGGCTAAGGAGGACTTTTTGTGACAAAAAACAAGGATTTTGAAGAAATGAACGCTTTTGACGTTGACGAGTTGTTGGCCGAAACCGATCTTTCAACGCCCGACGCCGACTTTTCTCTTGACGATACCATTTCTTTTGACGAACTTGATTTTCAACCCGAAGAAGAAAAGGCAAAAGATGAAGCTCCCATTTCCGAGGAGATTGACCTTTCCTCTTTTGAAGATTCCGACCTTGACCTTCCTCAAGAAGAAAGCGTTGAGGAAGAAATTTTGACCTCTTCTCCTTTGCTTGAAGAAGTTTCCGTTGACGAAGCTCCCGTTGTAGATGAAACTCCCGTTGTAGACGACGTTTCCGCCAAAGAAGAAATCGCTTCCGAGGTTTCCTTTGACACCATCGACGACGTTTTGCCTGACCTCGACGTTTTACCCGAAGAGGAAGTTTCTCTTGAGGAGAAAGCTTCTGAGGAGGTTGCACCCGTTGATTCTGAGGCATGGAAGGATGCTGAAGAGATGGAAAACGAATTCCCTCGTAAAACCTATTGGGAAAAGCACGGTGGTGAAGTTCCCGTTGCCGAAAGTCCCAAAAGAAAAAAGGTGATTGGTAAAAAGAAAGTTGAGGCTCCTGCAGTTGAGGAAGCTCCTGCAGTTGAGGAAGCTCCTGCAGTTGAGGAAGCTCCCGTTTTTGAGGAAGCTCCCGTTTTTGAGGAAGCTCCCGTTGTAGACGAAACTCCCGTTGTTTCTGACACAAGCGCACCCGAAGTTGAAGAGGTAGAAGAAGTTGTTTCCGCTCCCTTGAAAGATATTGAAGAGGAAACAAGGGCAATTTCCGATCCTGTTGAAGAGACTGCTGAAAGCGTTGCTCCTGCGGTTGTTCCCGTTACAAACGGCGTGAAGCAAGCAAGGCCTACAAAGGTTTTCACCAAAAAGGAAGAAAAGCAAAACGTTAAAAAGGGACAAAAGCTTATTTCCCGTGACGAAATTTTCTCGGATAACGAGTACGCCGACGGTTTCGTGTTGTCTGACAACGAATTCGTTTTGCGTCGTTATCAAGCCTTCCGTCCTGAAAAGGGAAGCGGTAGAATCACCGTTACAAACAAGAGAATTTTGATTGATGCAGGTGAAGTAAGCGAAGTTCCCGTTGAAGACGTTACTTCGATAAAGAGCAAGAAATATACCAAGGTCTCCGCTGCAAAAGTTATTTTTGGTTTGCTTTTTGTGCTTATTTGCGCAGGCGTGTTCGTTTACAACTTCGCCTTTGGCGGTTTCTTGGAATTGGTAAAATTTGATTGGGCTGTTTACTGCATTTTAGCAGGTGGCGCCTTGTTTGGTCTTATCGGTCTTATCATGCTTTTCAATAGCAAGAAAAAACATTTCGGTTTGAGTATCTACGTAAAGGGAGAGGATGTGTTTGCCGAATTTGGTACCGTAAACAAAAAATCCAAGGTTATCTCCTCTATCGTCAGAACTGCTCCCGGTAAAGATTTTGACAAGTTCCGTCGTGAAATCGGCGCCTTGTTGATTAAGATTAGGGAAAAGAACTTCGACTGATAAAACCCTATATAAAATAGAAAAAAAAAGAAAGTCAGCCTCGACTTTCTTTTTAATTTCTTGTTTCTTGCGGAAAAATTTGAGTATGTTATACCTTTTTTAACCAAAATATGTTAATATAAGAGAATGAAGAAAATTATTTCCCTTTTACTGCTCACTGCTTTATTACTTACCTTACTTTTCGTGGGGTGCGAGGAAAAGGCTCCCGAGGGGCCGAAATCTTTTCTCGTTTCCTTTGACGGCGGTGAAAATACACAGGTAACGTTGCCCGAAGACTGCTACGTTTTGGAAGGAACGGTTATCTCAAAGCCTGCAGACGATACTTTGGGGTTTGAACTTCCCAAGGGCTATATTACCGAGTATATCGAAAGGTCTTCCGATTTACCCTACGACTTTTCAAAGCCGGTCAATGGGGACTTGTACCTTAGTCTAAACGTACGCCCCGAAAGTTATAAAATCACTTACGAATATCCTCAATGGGCGCAGTTCACCTCAGAATTTACCTATTCCTATCAAGCCTATGAAAGGGTAGTGCTTCCCTTGTGGAAAAGTGAAAAGGGCGTTGCCATAAACGGTTGGACGGACGGAGAAAGACATTATTATATTCTCGATGCGGGCACTTGGTTTGGCAACCTAAACCTGACCCTTGACTGTGAATATATTATTTACGACTTATACTATTTCAATTTAGGCGATGCAGAAAATCCAAACCCTGCAACCTATTCTTTGGAAGATAACGTTCTTCAACTTCAAGCCCCTATCTCAAAGGACGGACGTGAATTTTCTCACTGGCGCTTGGGGATAAACAACACAAGCCCCGACGTCCCCCGTGATTCTTCCGATCCCCATTGGACTGAAATCACTCCCGAAGATATCGGCACACATTTCTATTTTTACGCGGTTTGGAAATAAACAGGAGGACATATGGACAGCATTAAACTCAATAAAATCAGACAACTTGCAATTCCTATGGCTATTATTTTTGCCGTTGTTGACGTGGTTGCAACTGTGTTGACTTACGTAAGCAATGATACCATTATACAAACTATCGCATCTATTTTGTTGATGGTAGCTACCGGCGTTATGATTGTACTTTACCTTTTCGCTTTTAAAATTTCAAAAGGTACTACCGCCGCCCGTGCTTTTAAGTTTATAATCACCGGCTCGGGAATACAAATCGGCGCTTTTATCTTGAATACCATTTATATCTTCGCTCCCGGCGATGCAATCGGCTTGGTATTCAGCGTTCTTTTGATCATAAGCGGTGTTTATTCAATCATTGGATTTATTAACCTTTATCGCTCGATGCGGTATGATCCCAACTTCCACAAAGACAACTATTTGCGCGTTTTCGTTTGGACTACCGTAATTTGTATTGTGGTTGAAATTGTTTTCGAGTACGTGTTAGAACTTTTGACTACCTTTATGGAATTGGGTAGCGCAATCGTGATCATAAACTACGTCTTTATCGCATTGGTTATTATCGGTGAAATCATCGCGCAAATTATGCTTGCTTTGTATATCCGCAACTACGTACCCGATCCTTCCATTGTTCCCTACGAGGACAGAGGATCAAGATATCACAGTTACGGCGTAAGAGAGGACGGCTATCGTGACGACGGTTATTCTTATGGCGGTAGAGATACCTATACCACCACCACCGACGACCCCTTTGATTTGGGCGGCGGAGAGGAAAGTTCTTCCGACCCCTCTGAGGATACCTCTTCCTCGTCATCCTCGTCCGATCCCTTCGATGACGACTTGTTTAATTGATAAATGAATAAAGAATTTTTATCCCTAGTGAAAACTTCATTGGCTTATAAACTGCTCGAGAAGGATATTCCCGAAAATTTTAGCCATTCCTATTTGTTGGTTTCAAGGGATAAAATCGCTTTGGAAAATTTGTTGACCTTGATTTGTCTTAGGGTTTACTGCCCCAAACTCGGGTGCGGAAGTTGTCCTGAATGCGAAAAGGTTTTTTCCAACAACAAGACGGACTTGCGACAGGTTAATCCTGACGGCGAAAGTTTTAAGGTTGAACAAGTTGAGGAGATTTTAGAAGACGCCTCTCTTTCTTCCTTTGAAGGTGGGGAAAAGGTGTATATCATCCGCAACCTTGATCAGTGTAGCGAGGTGGTTCAAAACAAGCTTTTGAAAACTCTTGAAGAGCCTAGACCTAAAGTGCATTTTCTTATCACCGCAACCTCTCCTAAGGGAGTTTTGCAAACGGTAAGATCAAGGACAAGACAACTTGACCTTGCGCCTTTTTCCGCTGATGCAATCTACAACGCTTTGATAGAAAAGGGTTATGAGGACGAGGGAGCAAAGGGCGCGTCCCGTTGCGCCGGTGGCTCTTTAGACCTTGCGGTAAAACTTTTGCAAGACGACAGATATTTTACCCTTTCATCCTTTGTTTTGGATATCCTTGAGGGATTGTCATTGGACAATATGCCTACCTTTTTGTCGGGTAGCGAATTTTCCCAAAAAGAGTTTCCCGATACCCTCGACTTTTTCGAGATGGTTTTTCAAGATATCTTAAAAACAAGATATGGAAAGGGAAGTTTATCCTTTGAAAAATACAAGGAAAGATATTCTCACCTTGCTGAAAAGGTGGAGGAAAAAGGGTGCGCCTCGGCCCTTGATTCAATTGCTGAGGCAAGAAAAAGATTTAAGGCAAATTGTAGTGTAGAAAGTGTGGCTCATTTGCTTTTGATGGATATTTTGGAGGTTTTATGAGAACAGTTATAGGCGTTCGTTTTAGAACAAACCCTAAAGTTTATTACTTCGATCCCAAAGGGGAAGAATATATCGAAGGCGATTACGTTATCGTTGAAACCGCAAGGGGTATGGAATACGGTCTTGTGGCTCTTAGAAATAAAGAGGTTGAGGAAAAGAGTATAACAGGCGAGTTGAAGCCCGTTTTACGTCGTGCAACCGAAAAGGATAAAAAGCAAGCGGAGGCGCTTATACAAAAAAGCATTTACGCCATGGGCGTTGCCGCCGAAAAGGTGAAGGCAAGAAACATAAGACTTAAACTTGTGGAATGCGAATATACCTTTGACAGCAAAAAGGTTATTTTCTACTTTACTGCCGAAGGCAGGGTTGACTTTAGAGAGCTTGTAAAAGACTTGGCAAGCGTCTTGAAAACCCGTATCGAGCTAAGACAAATTTACGAAAGGGACGACATCAAAATGCGTGGCGCGCTCGCCCCTTGCGGAAGGCCTTGCTGTTGCTCGCAACACCTTGCCGATTACGAAAAAGTAAGCATTAAGATGGCAAAAGTGCAAGGACTTTCTCTCTCTCCTACCAAAATCAGCGGTATTTGCGGAAAACTTATGTGTTGCCTAAAATACGAAAACGACTACTACGTTGAGGCGGTTAAGGAGATGCCTAAGGTAGGAAGTAAGGTTTCCACCCCCGACGGCGAAGGCGTAGTTGATGCAAACGACTTGATTAAAAAGATAGTTACCGTAAAATTCCTTCGTGACGACGTGCCGGTGTACAAAAAATATCCCATTGCCGAATTGGCGGTTGGAGAAAAGGCCGTGGTTGAAGCAGAGGATAACGACGACAGTGACGAAATTCCCGACGAAGAATAGGAAATTATTATAAAAAGATTGCCTTTTAAAAATAAAGGTGGTACAATATTTTTACATCAAAAATAAAGGAGAACTATTATGCCTAGAGTTATCAGTGATGAATGTCTTTCTTGTGGCGCATGCGCCGAATCTTGTCCCGTAAACGCTATTTCTGAAGGCGACGGAAAGTTTGTAGTCGATGCTGAAGCTTGTATCGACTGTGGCGCTTGCGAAGGCGGATGCCCTGTTGGTGCTATTACCGAAGCGTAAAAACATCTGAAAGAAAAGGTCAATACCATTTGGTATTGACTTTTTTTTTATAGGGGGGTATAATAAAACCGTGAACACTTTGGATAAGTTGCTTAATGGTTTTATAAAGGGGGGTGAAAGGATTGGCGTTGCCGTAAGCGGTGGCCTTGATTCGGTTTGCCTTTTGGACATGTTGTGCCAATATAAAAAGGTAGACTTTTCCCTTGTAGTTATAAACCTTGATCACGGTATTCGTGGGGATGAATCCCTTCGCGACAGCCTTTTCGTAAAGGCCGAGGCTGAAAAACGCGGTTTACCTCTTTTTTTCAAGGCCCTTGACGTCCCTACTTATGCAAAGGAAAATCAGTTGACAATCGAGCAGGCAGGCAGAGAGCTCCGCTATGCCTTTTTTAATTCCCTACTAGGGGATAAGGTGGACAAAATCTTCACCGCCCATCACAAAGACGACTTGTGCGAAACCGTACTTATGCGTATTTTCCGTGGTACGGGGGTGAGAGGCCTTTCGGGTATTTTGGCAGAGCGTGACGGATTTTGCCGTCCTTTGCTTTCCGTGACGAGAGCCGAGCTTGAGGAATATGCAAGGGAAAGAGGACTTGAGTATATTACCGACTCGACAAACCTTTCCAACGATTACAGTCGTAATTTTATACGAAACCAACTGTTGCCCCTTGTTGAAAGCCGTTTCCCTATGTATCGCGACTCTATTTCCCGATTGGCAAAGTTGGCCCTTGAAGATACCCTTTTGCTTGACTCCCTTGCACCACAATTCGTTTGTGACAACAAGGCGCGATTGATTGCCGTCAATTCCCTTAAAGAGGTGGACGTCCGCTTGGCGAAAAGAAGCGTGTATAATTGCTTAAAATCCCTTGGCGCAACCACCAATTTTGAGGAAAAACACTATCAACTTATATTCCCATTGCTTGACGCTTCCTCGGGCGCAGGTATCGACCTAGCAGGTGGCGTGCGTTGTGAAAGGGAAAAGGATAACCTTGTTTTTTACAAAGTTGAAGAAGAAGTCCTCGAGGTATATCCCTTTAAGGTAGGGGAAACCCGATGGGGCGACTATATCTTGGAAATCAGGGAATACCAAAAGGGCGACAAAATATTTTTCGATTTAGACAAAATTCCCCCTACCGCTATTATACGAAGTAGGCGTGACGGGGACTACGTAAAAAAATTCGGCGGTGGTACAAGAAGTTTAAGCGACTTTTACAACGACAAAAAATTCCCTCGCAGGAAAAGGGCGATAACCCCTCTTATTGCGGTGGAAAGCGAAGTTTTTGTGGTTTGCGATTTTGAAATTTCCGCAAAAGTAAAGGTTGGTACTGAAAGTAAAAAGGTTTACACCGCTACCCTCAAAGAAATCAATTTAGGAGAAAATAAATGAGAATCACTGAAAATTTGAAAAAATTACAAAGCTATTTTTCCGACCCCCTCTATATCGTAGGCGGTTACGTAAGAAACACCATTTGTTTCGGCGACTACACCGGGACGGATATCGACATTTGCGGAGCATATACCCCTGAAGAGATTGAAAAGATTTTGGCAGGAACTGATATTAAGGTAGTTCCTGTAAATCCTCGTATCGGAACCTTGAAAATCACCGTGGGTGAAGAAAGTTATGAATACACCTGTTTCCGTGAAGATAGCTATGCCGAAGGTGGCGAGCACACTCCCGTGTCCGTAAGCTTTGTAAAGGATATCAAACTTGACGCTTTGCGCCGTGACTTTACGGTAAACGCCGTTTATTTCGATATCAAAAATGAAAAATTGGTTGACCCTACCGACGGTATCGTGGATATCGATGCAAAGATATTGCGCACCGTTGCAAAACCCGAAAAGGTTTTTGACGAAGACGGCCTTAGAATTATGCGCTTGGCTCGCTTTGCCGCAGAATTGGGCTTTTCCATTGAAGAACGTACCCTTGAGGTTGCAAAACAACTTTGCAAAAACCTCAAAAACATCTCTGGCGAAAGAATCAGGATGGAGCTTGATAGGATTTTGGCATCTAATGAAAAGTACGGAAACAAAGAGGGTGTAAGAATTGGGCTTACCCTTCTCTCCGACCTTGACGCATGGCAGTACATAATTCCCGAATTCGGCGTAAACAAAAACAACGCCTTGTTCCGTGGTATTGATGCCGCCGCCTCTGCTCATCCTTCCGTAAGGCTTGCCGCTTTAATCCACTGCATTTCCGAAAGCGTAAAGGATTTTGAAGATCACGAAAAAACTGCAAAGGATTCCGCCGAATTATCCCGTGTTGTTTTAGGACACGAACTTGGACTTAAGTACAAGGAAATGGTACGAAGCGAAGTTTATCACCTTGTTTTGGCAAGCGGTTTCCATAGATGCAAGGGTAAGAGCGTTGAGGAAATAAAACTTTTCGTTCAAGAAAACTTTGTATATATGGATAAAATTCTTTTGTTGATAAAGGCTTTGGAAGGGGGCGAAACACCCAATATTCAAGCCATTGAAAGAGAATATCAATTTATGAAAGAAAACAACGTGCCTTACAAAATCAGCGACTTGGTTTTGCGTGGCGCCGACGTTATCGCTTTGGGCTTCCCTCCCATTAAAATAGGAGAAGTTTTACAAACTATACTCAAGCGTTCCGCTCTTTCGGGCAAGCGTTTCAACAGAGAGGAAGAACTTGCCATTGCGGAGAGTTTGAAATGCTAGTTGCCATCCTCGTTCTTTCTATAATTTCCCTTTTAGCAGGACTTTCATCTGTTGTCTTGGTCCTTTATTACGCTAAAAAGCAAAAGGATAAAGTAGAGGTAAAAGAGGAGAATAGAGAACTTGAACTTTTCGAACAAAGGGTAAACAACGAAATTCGCATCTTGCGTGAAACTTTGCTTACCGCAATATCCGGCGGAAACAAAAATATGTCTGACAGTCTTGGTCTTTTCGGCGAGGCTCAGTCCCGTGGCGTTGCAAACTTACTGAAAAGCGTAAGCGACAGTATGGCTCGTCTTGAAGAAAGACAACAACAACTTACCGTTGACACCGAAAGAAGGATAAATTCTCTGAAGGCCGACGTAATCAAAACCTTGGCGGATATAAGGGAAAGCAACTCGGCGAAACTTGACGAGATGAGAAAGACGGTGGACGAAAAGTTGCAGGCTAGTTTAGAACAACAACTTGGTCAATCCTTCGGTCTTATCGGCGACAAACTTGCAAAGGTTCACGAAGGACTTGGCGAAATGCGCGCTTTGTCCCAAAACGTAACCGACTTAAAAAAGGTTATGACCGGTGTCAAAACTCGTGGTATTTGGGGAGAAATCTCTTTGGGTAGTTTGCTTGAAGAAATCCTTGCTCCCGAGCAATACGATACCAACGTCCGTCTTGGGAAAAGCAATAAGTTTGTAGAATATGCGGTTGTAATGCCCGGTCAAGGTGATGGAAGAATTCTTTTACCTATTGACTCAAAATTCCCTCTTGAGGACTACCAACGTTTGGTTGAAGCGTCGCAAAGCGGAGATAAAGCCTTGTTTGAAAGCGCATCAAAGGCTTTGGAAGAAAGAGTAAAATCCGAGGCGATGGATATCAAAAACAAGTACATCCTTCCCCCTCACACCGTTGACTTCGGTATCTTATATCTTCCTATCGAGGGACTTTTCGCAGAGGTAGCGAAAAGGGCAGGGCTTGTGGAAAAACTGCGTACCGAATACAAGGTTATGATTGCGGGTCCTACCACTTTTGCCGCATTGCTTAACAGTTTGCAACTTGGTTTCAAATCCTTGGCAATTGAGAAAAATAGTAGGGAAATTTTGAAACTTTTCAACAAGTTCAAAAAGCAATTTGAAGATTTTACTGAAGAACTTGCAAAAAGCCAAAAGAATGCGGAACAACTGGTCAACCATATGCGAGCAATGACCGACAAAACTCAAAAAATTGAAACGAGTATCGGCAAGGTCTTATCCCTTGACGGTAACAATCTATTGGATACTGACAATGAATAATATCTACGATTTTCACATGCACAGCAACAAAAGTGACGGCGGATCAACTCCCAAGGATTTGGTCGCTTTTTGCAAGCAAAGGGGCTTGAACGCCATTGCTTTGACCGATCACGATACCGTAAGCGGTGTTGCCGAGGCAATCGAAGAGGGAAAACGCTTGGGCGTAAAAGTTTTGCCCGGGGTAGAACTTTCTACCACCTACAACGGTGAAGAAGTGCATATTTTAGGCTATGGCATTCCCTATCAAGATGAAAAATTTTTGGCATTTCTCGACTACTTGAAAGAGATGCGTGAAGAAAGAAACAAATTGATAATCAAACGCCTTCGCTCAAACGGCGTGGTCCTTGACTACGACGAGATAAAAAAGGATGCGGAAAGCGTTGTGGTAGGAAGATATCAAATTGCAAAAGTTATGGCGGAAAAGGGCTTTTGCCGTAGTCCTGCCGAGGCTTTTGATAGGTTTATCGGGGTAGGACAACCTTGCTTTGTTTCCGTCCTACGTATTCCCACCCCCGATGCAGTAAGTAAATTGAAAGAATTCGGAGCATTTACCTCTCTTGCTCACCCTGCAAACTTGATGCGAAGCGGAAAACTTGAAGAGTTGCTTGATATCCTTATTCCCCTAGGACTTGACGGTATGGAATGTTATTACCACTCCCACAGCGAAAGGGATAGGGAGAGTTTGAAAGAAATTGCCATAAAAAGAAAACTTCACGCAACGGGCGGTAGCGATTTCCACGACAGCGGACACGGCGGTTTGCCGGGGAGCGGATACGTGGTTTTAGAAGAAGAAACAAAAAAACTGCTTGGCATAGACGACTAGTTTATTTGTGAAATTGGACTTGAAGAAAAGAATCTCCTATGCTATAATCTACCTATGAAATTGAAAACAAAACTGCTTTTAATCAATTTGATGCTTGTAATCCTTGTTATAGCCTCACTGGCTGTTTCAGCGGTTTTGGTTTTGTCAAAAGCGGGAGAGATAAGATATAACATCAACGCAAACACCTTTTCAGAGGTTGAAAGTTTTATGTCTGAGTTTGTGGCGAAATACAAGACGATGCCCGAGGAAAGCAAAACTCCCGCCTTGTTGAAGGAAAAGTTGGATCTTTTTGATGCAAAACTTCAAAACTCCAACACAGAATTAAAACTTCTCGTTTTGCGAGGGGGCGAGGTTTTGTACAAGGGAAGATGTAATACTTCCGAAACTTGGTTTGCTAAAAACAACGTAAGGGCAAGCGAAACCTTCGACTTTTCAATTGTAGGGGTAACAATGGTTGCCTCTCAAAAGGTTGGCTCCGACGATATACTTTTTGTAAACACCTTTGCATCAGGCAGTCACGATCCCGCCAAAATGATGGGCATAATCCTTTTGTGTTGCGTTATCTTTATCATCGGCGTGGTGGTTATCGTCTACGTCCTTGAGTACGTCTTGCTTATCCCCCGTATGTACAAGTTGAAAGAGGCTTTAAGCGCAATTTACCGCGGGGACTACAACTATCAAGTTTCCATTAAAAAGTACGGAAGAAAGGACATAATAGGAAAACTAGCCGTTGAGTTCGAACTTATGCGCCGTCAACTTTGCGAGTTAAACAAGCAAAAAGAGGCCTTCGACCGTCAAAGGGGCGAGGTTATCGCAGGCATAAGTCACGACTTGAAAACACCTCTTACCACCATACAAGGCTATTCATAGGGTTTGGTAGACGGCGTTGCCGAACGTATGGGTAAAAGCAAAGAATACGCTATGAAAATCTACAAAACCGCCTTTACTATGAACGCGTTAGTTGATAGATTGAGGGATTTTTCAAAGCGAGATATAGATACTATCGTATATTCCTTTACGTCAAGGGATTTGAATGCGGTGGTAAAAGACTTTATGCAAAAATACAATATTCAGTATTTGGGCAACGGACTTACAATCCACGTACAATACAGTCCCGACAGCGTGTTGTGTCATATGGATAAAGAACAGTTTTTACGTGTTTTCCAAAACATATTCGACAACAGCGTAAAATACAAAGACAAAGAAGAAGCAAACGCCTACTTGACTATAAAAGCGGTGGGTAAAGAGGTCGAAATTCTTATCAAAGACGACGGCCCCGGCGTTTCCGAGTACGAACTTGACTACATTTTTGAAAGTTATTACAGGGGAGATCCCTCCCGTACAAACCCCACTTCGGGAAGCGGTTTAGGTCTTTCCGTTGTTAAAAACATCGTTACCGCTCATCATGGCAGAGTTGAAGCCTACAACGACGGTGGCCTTGCAATCAAAATTACAATCCCCCTAAGGAGGTAAATATGAAAAAGATACTTATTATCGAGGACGAAAAGAATATCGCTGAAATTGAAAGAGATTATCTCGAGCTTGAAGGTTTTAGCGTTGAGCACGAAGCAAACGGCGTTATGGGATGCAAACGCGCTTTAAGTGAAAGTTTTGACTTGATCGTTCTTGATTTGATGCTACCCGATATGGACGGTTTTGAAATTTGCCGTCGCATAAGAAAGACAAAGGATACCCCCGTCTTTATGGTTACCGCAAAGGTAGCAAGCATTGACAAAATCCGTGGTCTTGGCATTGGCGCCGACGACTATATCACAAAGCCCTTCGACCCTGCCGAATTGGTAGCAAGGGTAAAGGCTCATATCGCAAGATACGAACGTATAAAGGGTAGTAGCGACAACAACGGCGTTGACGTTGAATACGGTGATTTGAAGATTCAACCCTTGCCTCGTCGTGTATTCTACAAAAACGACGAAATAACCTTGACTGCAAAGGAATTCGACTTGTTGTATTTCTTGGCGTCAAACCCCAATATCGTTTTCTCAAAGGATCAAATTTTCCAAAAGGTTTGGGGGCTTGAACCCTTTGGCGATTCGGGTACAGTCGTAGTTCACCTTACCCACATAAGGGAGAAAATTCCCGTTGACTATATCGAAACAGTCCGTGGCGTGGGTTATCGTTTTACTCGCTCTGATATGTAGTTTAAAAAGGCAATAACACCGATTTCAGTCAATTTTCACGGAAAAAATCTGCGAAATACTACGTTTTTTGCTCAGTCACAGACTTTTCAAGTATGCTCCTTCGCAATAAAACTTGTCTTTCTTGCTTTTTTCTCGTGAAAATCAACCGCTCTCGGCGTTATTGCCTTTTTTTGTGTCCTTTTGCTTGGTTTGGGGTTTTGTGGTAAGCGTTGAAAAATCAACTAAATTCAGTTATCTACCACACCAAAGCCTTCTTTTTTATGTTTTCTTGATTAGTAGAGTTTGTGATAAAACTTGTCTTTCTTGCTTTTTCCTCGTGAAAACCGCTCTCGGCGTTATTGCCTTTTTACGTCCTTTTGCTTGGTCTGGGGTTTTGTGGTTAGCGTTGAAAATCAACTAAATTCAGTTATCTACCACACCAAAGCCTTCTTTTTTT
>JAEDHM010000049.1 GCA_016296985.1 Clostridia bacterium | reverse complement strand
GAGACAAGCCGCATTGGTATGCGTTGGCGACAAAAACGGCAGAGTAGGTTTGGGCATGGGTAAGGCTGCAGAAGCTACCGATGCAATCGAAAAGGCTACCGCTGCTGCAAAGCGCAACCTTATCACTGTACCTATCGTAGGAACTACTATTCCTCACCAAACCACCGGCGTATTCGGCAGAGGCACCGTATTACTTATGCCCGCTGAAGAAGGTACCGGTGTTATCGCCGGCGGTCCCGTACGTGCCGTTTTGGAAATGGCAGGAATTAAGGATATTCGTACCAAGTCCTTGGGAACAAACAATCCTATCAACTGCGCTAAGGCAACAATCGAAGGCTTAAAGTCCCTCATGACCGTTGAAACCGTAGCTGCATTGCGTGGCATTACTCCCGACGAAGTAATTCACGGCAAAGGCTATAAGGCTGAGTAAGGAGGTTTATCATGGCTAAGATTAAAGTTACTTTGGTAAAAAGCACTATCGGCGCTTTGAAAAAGCAAAAAGCTAACGTTTTGGCTCTTGGCTTGCACAAGACAGGAAGTTCCAAAATTCACGAAGACAATGCGGTTATCCGCGGAATGATTAACGTCGTTTCCCACCTTGTAAAAGTGGAAAACGTTGACTAAGGAGGTTCTAATGAATATTAACGATTTAGCACCCGCAAGAGGCGCGAAGAAGAGCGTTAAGAGAGTTGGCAGAGGTATCGGATCCGGTATGGGTAAGACCTCTACCAGAGGTCATAAAGGTCAATGGGCCAGAAGCGGAGGCGGTGTTCGCATCGGTTTCGAAGGTGGCCAAATGCCTATGACCAGAAGAATGCCTAAAGTAGGTTTTAACAATCACTTCAAGAAAGAATACAGCGTTATCAACGTAGGTTTGTTGCAAAACAGCGAAGCTATCGCAGACGGTTCCGTAGTTACTCTCGAAGTATTGGTAGAAGCCGGCTTGGTAAACAAAGTTTGCGCTTATGGCTTGAAAGTTTTGGGCAACGGCGAACTTACAAAGAAGTTGACTGTAAAGGCTGCCAAGTTCTCCGAAGGAGCAAAGGCTGCTATTGAAAATGCAGGTGGCACAGTAGAGGTATTATAATTATGTTTCAAACACTCAAAAATGCCTTCTTAGATAAGGATATACGTAAAAAGTTAATAATCACGCTTCTTATTCTGTTGATTTACAGAATAGGTTGCTTTGTCCCCGTTCCGGGTATCAACCCTTCCGCTTTCGGATCTTTGGCAACGGGCAACGACTTCTTCAGAGTATTGTCCACCATCACCGGTGGTTCTCTACAGAATGGCACTTTGTTTGCTTTGGGAATATTACCCTATATTAACGCATCCATTATTTTACAACTCTTGACCCTTGTTATTCCTCCCCTTGAAAGATGGGCAAAGGAAGGCGGAGAAGAAGGCCGTCAAAAGATGGCTCAACTTACCCGTATCAGCGCAATCGTACTTGCTGTCGTTCAAGGTATCGGTATCGTAATCAGCTGGAACAACAGCGGTTATATCCAAGGTTTGTTTGGAATGGAAAACCCTGTACTTACCATGATCTTCGTTATCGTAATTATGGTAGCAGGTAGCAACCTTACCATGTGGTTAGGCGAGAAGATTACCGAATACGGTGTAGGCAACGGTACTTCTCTCATAATCTTCGTTGGTATTATCTCCGGTTTAGGAACTTCTTTCATCAACGAGTTTCAACTTATCGGCGAAAACCCCGAAGTTGTTTGGAAGCTTATCCTTTACGTGGTAATGGTATTACTCGTATTCGTATTCATCATTTTTGTGGACCTTGCAGAAAGACGTATCACCGTTCAATATGCAAAGGTAATTAAGGGTAACAAGATGTATGGCGGTCAAAACGCTATTATCCCTATCAGGGTTAATGCAAACGGCGTTATGCCCATCATCTTCGCAAGTTCCTTCCTTATGTTCCCTCAAATGATCGCAAGCTTCTGGCCTGAAAGTGCCTTCTATATTTGGTGGGCAACAAACTTGGGCGTAGGAACTTGGGGCTATGGCCTTGTAATGGCAGTGTTGATTCTCTTCTTTGCTTTCTTCTATGCAAAGATTCAATTCGACGCCGACGACATTTCAAGAAACATCCAATCTCGTGGCGGATTTATTCCCGGTATCAGACCCGGCCGTCCCACTGGTGATTACTTGAACCGTATCAACAACCGTATCACCTTATTCGGAGCATTGTTCCTTGCAATTCTCTCCTTGATCCCCAGCGTAGTATTCTCGCAAATCATGGAAGGAAGCGCATTGGTAAATGCATTCTCCGCAACAGGTATGTTGATTACCGTAAGCGTTGCTTTGGAATTCAACAAGCAATTGGAAGACCAATTAATGCGTAAAAACGTTAAGGGATTCCTTAAATAATTCAAAGTGTTATGAAGATTATATTTTTAGGAGCCCCTTGCTCTGGCAAGGGTACACAAGCAGATAGGTTATTAAAGGATTTCGACATAGTCCACGTTTCCACCGGTGATATCTTCCGCGCCAACATTTCTCAAGGTACCCCCTTGGGATTGGAAGTTAGGAAGTACACCGAAAACGGACTTCTCGTTCCCGACTCTTTGACAGTTGAATTGGTAAAAGACAGATTGTCTAAGCCCGACTGTCAAAGCAAGGGTTTCCTTTTGGACGGTTTTCCCCGTACCTTGTCCCAAGCAGTTGCTTTAGAATCTTTTGCAAAAATCGACGCCGTTGTAAACCTTTGTGTTTCTGACGAAGCAATTTTGAAAAGGGTAAGCGGAAGATGGATGTGCAAATGCGGAGCAACTTACAGTGTTGACACTTTGGGTGAATCCCGTACTTGCGAGCGTTGTGGTGGTGCGCTTTATCAACGTGCTGACGACAATCCCGCTACAATGCAAAAGAGATTGGAAGTTTACAACACTTCCACCCTTCCCTTGGTAGAATTCTACCGCGGAAAAGGAATCTTGGTAGATATCAACGGCGAGAACAGAACTCCCGACGAAATCTATCTTGACATCAAGGAGGCTCTTAAAAAGTGATAACTCTTAAATCCGAACACGATTTGGAAAAAATGAGAGTCGCCAACAGAATAGTACGCGACGTACTGTTGTTGGTGGCAGATAACGTCAAAGTGGGGGTTAGCACCTATCACCTTGACAAACTTGCAAGAGAGTATATAGAAAAAGCAGGGGCAACGCCTTCTTTCCTAAACTATCACGGCTACCCCGCTTCTATATGTACCTCGATTGACGACGTCGTAGTTCACGGCATACCGTCGAAAAAAGTCTATTTGGAAGAAGGGAACATTATCGGAATCGACGTGGGCGCATACATACACGGCTTCCACGGTGATGGCGCAAGAACCTTCATTGTGGGTAAGACCACTCCCGAAAAAGAAAAACTCGTACAAGTTACTAAAGAATGTTTCTTTATGGGAATAGACGGTTTGAAAAACGGTTCACGCTTGGGCGATATAGGCGGTCGAGTTCAGGCTCACGCTGAAAGCCACGGCTATTCGGTTGTCAGAGATTTGGTAGGACACGGAATCGGCAGAGAAATGCACGAAGATCCCTCGGTACCAAACTACGGCAAAATCGGAAGGGGAATAAGACTTCATTCAGGTATGACAATCGCAATCGAACCTATGATCAACATGGGCGGATATGCTGTAACCACCGACCAAAAAGACGGTTGGACGGTTAGGACGAGAGACGGTTCTCCTTCGGCGCATTACGAAAACACAGTGTTAATCACCGACGAAGGGGTTGAAATTCTTACTCTGTAAGAGGAGGACGGAATGAAAAAACTTGAAGTAGGCTTTGTGGTTTATTCCAAGGCAGGACGCGATGCGGAAAGAAGATACCTTGTAACAAAGGTTTTGGAAAACGGATTCGTAATGCTGGTTGACGGAGAAATCCGAAAGCTTGAAAATCCCAAAAAGAAAAACGTAAGGCATTGTCGTTTCAAAGGCGAAGTGCTTGAAGTTATAAAAGACAAACTCAATAATGGAAAAGAGGTTTTTGACAGCGAGATACGCAGTGCGTTGAGAGTTACAAAAACCGACAACGTCGAAATCGACTAAATATCGGAGGTATTATTAGTGTCCAAAGAAGATGTAATAGAGTTTCAAGGTAAAGTTATCGAAGTGTTACCTTATCAAACTTACAGAGTAGAGTTGGAAGGAAGCAAACAACAGATAATCGCCTATCCCTCAGGGAAAATGAGAATCAAGAGCATCAAAATCATTGAAGGCGACACCGTAAAGGTTGAAATAAGCCCCTATGATTTGACAAAAGGCAGAATAGTATGGAGAGATAAAAACTAGTGGAGGTTTAGGAAATGAAAGTAAGACCGTCAGTTAAGCCCATGTGCGACAAATGCAAAATCATCAGACGTAACGGCGTAGTTATGGTAATTTGCAGTAAATATAAAAATCACAAGCAAAAGCAAGGTTAATTTAGTTGCATTTGGTTTTTTTATTGTGATATAATACTTTTTGCGCGAGAAATTTGTTTTCGGCAAGAGCGGCTGAACACCCACATTCCTTTAGGGTGTTCTCTTGATGAAAACAAAAGGCATAGATATCATAAAGTAAAAAGTTTCTAGAGAAAAATGGAGGTATTTTAATGGCTCGTATATCCGGTGTGGATTTGCCGAGAGAAAAAAGGGTAGAGATAGGCTTGACCTATATCTATGGTATCGGCAGGACAACCGCGGGCAAGATTTTGGCTGAAACCGGCGTTAATCCCGACACCAGAGTTAAGGATTTGACCGAATCAGACATTTCTTTGATCCGTGATTACATTGAAAAGAATTTGCACGTCGAAGGTGACCTCAAGAGAGAGGTCGATATGAATATCAAAAGACTCCGCGAAATAGGTTGTTACCGTGGCGTTCGTCATCGTAAGGGTTTGCCCGTAAGAGGACAAAGCACCAAGAGAAACGCTCGTACCCGTAAGGGTCCCAAACGTACCGTCGGTAAAGCCAAAAAGGCGAAGTAAGGAGGTAGAACATGGCAGTTAGACGTAGCGCAATCAAAAAACGTAAAGACATAGTTCGTGTTGAAAAAGGACAAGTTCACATTCAATGTTCTTTCAACAACACGATTGCAACTTTTACCGACCTTAATGGCAACACTATATCCTGGTGCTCTTCCGGTGTGTTGGGTCTCCGCGGTGGCAAAAAGAGTACTCCTTATGCCGCACAAACCGTTGTTGAAACCGCAGCAAAAGCCGCAAAAGACCATGGCTTGAAGACCGTTGAAGTATACGTTAAAGGTCCCGGTCAAGGCAGAGAAAGCGCAATCCGTGCTTTGGGAAATTGTGATATCGCAGTAAGTCTTATCAAAGACGTATCCCCTATCCCTCACAACGGTTGCCGTCCGCCCAAGAGAAGAAGACTATAGGAGGTAAAAGGTATGGCAAAATACACAGGACCCGTATGTCGTCTTTGCAGAAGAGAGGGCGAAAAGCTCTATTTGAAGGGCGACAGATGTTATAACATCAGCAGCGAAGGAACCGCAAAGACTCTTTGTCCTTTGGACAAAGGCCGCATTGCTCCTCCCGGACCTACTCATCCCGGAAGAAAGAAAATCAGCGGTTATGCTTTGCAACTTCGTGAAAAACAAAAAACCAAAAGAGCATATGGCGTACTTGAAAAACAATTCTTCAAGTACTATGCCGCAGCCGAAAGACAAAAGGGCGTTACCGGCGAAAATATGCTTATTCTTATTGAAAGAAGACTTGACAATATCGTTTTCCGTCTTGGCTTAGGCGCAAGCCGTGCGCAAGCTAGACAGATTGTCAATCACAACCTTCTTACTGTCAACGGCAAAAACGTAAACATCCCTTCCTACATTTGTAGTGTTGGCGACGTTATCGCTGTAAAGCCCACAAAGGCTGACAAGAAGTTGTTTGAATCTGTTAAGGAAGTAGGCTCTAGGGCTGCAATCCCCGGTTGGTTAGAGTTTGACAAGACTACTTTGACAGGAA
The DNA here is from genome assembly GCA_016296985.1 of Clostridia bacterium. Classification (GTDB taxonomy): domain Bacteria; phylum Bacillota; class Clostridia; order Christensenellales; family CAG-1252; genus JAEDHM01. The sequence continues at coordinate 3,906 of JAEDHM010000049.1, read as the reverse complement.
AAGTATTAGCGATGCCTACAAGAGAGGATATCGACTCTAGAATCAAGGAGCATATGATCGTAGAGTTGTATTCCAAGTAATTAAAGGAGGTCTCTTAATGATAGAAATTAAACAACCCCAAATTATTACTGAGGAAAGCGCTGACGGAAGATGTGGAAGATTTATCGTCGAGCCTCTTGAAAAAGGTCTTGGCACCACTTTGGGTAATTCATTGAGAAGAATGTTGCTCTCTGCTTTGCCCGGCACCGCCATCGTTGGAATTAAAATCGACGGCGTACAGCACGAATTCTCTACAATCCCTGCAGTTGCAGAAGACGTTGTAGAAATCATTTTAAACCTTAAGGGTTTAAACTTCAGAGCAATCGACCCTATCGACAATGATAACAAGCCCGTAATCCGCATTTCTCGCGAAGAACCCGGCGTTGTTACCGGCGCTGATATCAATTGTGGCGGTTACGTTGAAGTGCTCAACCCCGAACATTATATTTGCACCTTGGATGAAGGTGGAAGATTAGAAATCGAATTGACTATCGGAAGTGGTAGAGGATACGTTTCTGCAGACAAAAACAAAGACGATTCTCAACCTATTGGATACATACCCATCGACAGCATCTTCACCCCCGTGGTACGTGCAAGTTATTCCGTTGAAGCTACTCGTGTCGGTCAAAATATTGACTATGATAAGCTTATCTTAGAAGTTGAAACCAATGGTACAATTTCTTGCAAGGATATCGTAAGCTTATCCGCAAAGATTTTGGACGACCACGCAAGACTTTTTGTTGATTTGTCCGCAGCAATGGGCGAAATTGGAAGCACAATCAAACCCACCGAAGAAAACAAGCAACAAAAGGTATTGGATATGGCGATCGAAGAATTGGATTTATCCGTCCGTTCTTACAACTGTTTGAAGAGAGCCTCTATCCACACAGTAGATGATTTAACCAAAAAGTCCGTTGACGACATGCTTAAAGTGCGCAACTTAGGACAAAAGTCTTTAGAAGAAGTTATTAAAAAGTTGGCGGATTTGGGCTTACAACTCCGCAGCAACGACGATTAAAAAATTACAGGAAGAAGCGAGATATTCTCAATTCTTCGGGAGGCAAATATGGCAAGGAAATTAGGTAGACCTACAGACCAAAGAATGGCAATGCTTAAAAACCAAGTAAGCAATCTTTTGTGGTACGGCAAAATTGAATCCACCGTTACTCGCGCAAAGGAAGTTGCTCAAATCGCTGAAAAGCTATTGACTTTGGCTATTAACACTTACACTGATACCGTTGAGGTTAGCAAGATTAAGACCAACCTCAAGGGCGAAAAGGTTTCCTTTACTTTTACAAACGACGGTCCTAAAAAGTTGGCTGCAAGACGCAAACTCATGGCTGAATTGTATGATTTGCAAGAGCCTAAGGCTGACGGTGAAAGCAAAGGCAAGTACAAAGAACGCACCCGTGATATCAAGCATCCTTTGATTGAAAAGATCTTCAACGAATATGCTCCCAAGTACGCAAAGCGTAACGAGGAAAACGGCCAAGGTGGCGGTTATACCAGAATCGTTAAACTTGGAAAACGTAGCGGTGATGCTGCTGAAATGGTAATCGTTTCTTTGATTTAACAAACCCTTAAAATGCCTTCCGCAATGCGGGAGGCTTTTTCGTTTGTAAAAGGTTTTTTACCTTCCAAATGGTTCTATTAACAAGAAAAAAATCAATTTTCTTATTTTAAGCCGTTGCCAATTTATAAAAGGTAAAAAATTTAGTTTGGTACAAAAATAAAGGTTGAAGGAGTATAGATTACTTCTTGAATTTTATAAAAATTTGTGGCATAATATCAATATAACAAATCGGAGGTTTTTACTATGTGTGAAAATAATAAGTTTTATATTTGTGAACATTGTGGAAATTTGATCGGTATGATCAACGACGCAGGCGTTCCTGTGATGTGTTGCGGTCAAAAAATGACTAAACTTGTTCCCGGCACCGTTGAAGCAAGCGTTGAAAAGCACCTTCCCGTAGTAAGCGTTGATGGAAATACCGTAACGGTTACCGTTGGATCCGTTGAACATCCTATGATTCCCGAGCACAGCATTTTGTGGGTATATCTTCAAACCAGTCGTGGCGGTCAACGTAAGTGCTTAGAAGTAGGCAAAGCTCCCGTAGTTACTTTTGCTTTGTCCGACGAAACCCCTATCGCTGTATACGCATATTGCAATCTTCACGGATTGTGGAAAACTGAAATTAAATAAGGAGAGTAATTATGAACGCAAAGGTTCGCGACTTGTTAAATCAACAAATAAACAAAGAATTTTATTCCGCTTATCTCTATCTTGATTTTTCCAACTATTTTGAAGACGCAGGTCTTGACGGTTTTGCAAATTGGTACAAAATCCAAGCGCAAGAAGAACGTGATCACGCAATGCTTTTCTATCAATATCTTCAAAATGAAAATCAAAAGGTTACCCTTGAGGCAATCGCAAAGCCCGACAAAGAGTTTGCTTGCCATATGGACGTTTTGAAAGCAGGTTTAGAACATGAAGAATACGTTACCTCGCTTATCAACACTATTTACGCTGCCGCTTACGAAGTAAAGGATTTCCGTACAATGCAATTCCTTGACTGGTTTGTAAAAGAGCAAGGCGAGGAAGAAACCAATGCCAACGACCTTATCAAAAAGATGGAACTTTTTGGCTCGGACCCCAAAAGCCTTTATATGCTCAATCAAGAGCTTAAGGCAAGGGTATACAGCGCACCCTCTCTTGTTTTATAAAAAAATGACGTTTAGGGAAAGCGGAAGATAAAGTCCAGTGCTTTTCCTTGTCCATTATTAAACAAAAAATTGAAGCCCTAACAAACGTTGGGGCTTTTTATTGTGGTGATTTGACGTACTCTTTACATAGTTTGAGAAAATAATCGTAATATATTTGACAGGCTTCATCCTTTTTGTTATTGATTATAGCCTCGTAGGTTGGTAAAACCATTTCTTTGTATATTTTTGTAAAAATTTGATTGGAATTTGGAGCTTTAGTAATTTCTTCCACTACTTTAGGAGCATTGAGATAATAATTTTTAACCATGCTTTGACGTGAAGGAGAGGTATTCATATATTCGTCACGGAATTTACGCATAGTTTTAATTATTGTATAATCTCTTACGTAACCTTTCGCAACAATACAAGCAGTTGTAATATAGCATCCGTTGTCTTTTGACGCATTATAATGACATCTTGGACAGTTATACCCAAGTTTGATATTTTCGCACCTGTTTTCTTCATTCACTTGATTTTCAATATATAGGTCGGCGTCTGTATTCCATTCGTGACCACATTTTGGGCAAGTTAACCACATACGTATCCCTCTTTGATTGAATAAAAGCATTATATGTGACAATATGTTACTTTGTCAACATATTGTTACTTTTTATGGTAAAAATCATATCATGAAGGTTGAGATAAAGGAATTTAGGAAGTTAAATAAGATTACACAACAAGAACTTGCCGAGAAGATCGGTGTAACAAGGTCTTGTATTAGTCAATACGAGATTGGCGCGCGTGAGCCTGATCTTACGACTTTGATGAAAATTGCTTACGCCCTAAACGTAACGCCCGACGATTTGTTGGATTACGAAACCTTTAAGAGAAAGATGGACAAAAATCGCTAAAATCAACTTGAAAATGCCCTAACGGTAGTTGGGGCTTTTTTTGTATAAAATTTTTTTGTATTCGTATTCTCTATGAAAGATGGGAAACTCAATGGTATCAAAATGACGGCAAAATCTTTTTACCTCTTCGTTGAATAACAATTGTAACCAATCTTCGGTTTCGTTACATTCTTTGAGAGCGATTTCAAACTTGGAAATCATATCCGCTTTACTTTGCCCGTAATTAGCCTCGCGTATATTTGCGTACACACTA
>JAEDHM010000048.1 GCA_016296985.1 Clostridia bacterium | reverse complement strand
CCTTATATTTCGAGTTGGCAGGAGCAAAATTAACGCTGTCTCTCAAGGTGCGAGCATCATCAACACCATTGTTTGATGCGGCGTCAATTTCAATGATATCAACGTTATTTTCATGTTCGGATGCAAGACAAGCAGCGCACTTTCCACAGGGGGATCCGTCAATTGGTGAAAGGCAGTTTACAGCCTTTGCGAAAATACGAGAAACGGTAGTTTTACCAGTTCCTCTCGTACCTGTAAACAAATAAGCATGAGAAACGTTTCCACTTTTTACTTGGTTTTTCAAAGTGGTTACGATATAATCCTGTCCAATAACGCTGTTAAAATCAGTTGGCCTGTATTTTCTATACAAGGAAACGTATGCCATAAATCCATCCTTTCGACTTGAAAGCAAGAAAAAATCAGCTTTCCAATCGCTGTTTATTATTATAACATAAACAAACAACTCAGTCAATATTTGAAATAAGTATTGTCTTAAATATAACTTTATGTTATTATTTAATAAAACTAAAAGGAGTTTTTTATGGAAAAATTCTGGCAAGATATAAACGTATTTACAAAGAACGCGCTACCCCAATCAGCACTTCCTTTTCCTCGTAATTTGCAAACCGAAAAGGAAAATATTATTTCCTTAAATGGGGAATGGGACTTTATTTATTTCTCTTCAACAAAGGATCTTCCCGAAAACTTTTTCGAAGTTGATTTTTCAAGCAACTTTGATAAAATCCAAGTACCTTCAAACTGGCAAATTAAAGGTTATGGAATACCGCAATATACCAATTTAACCTATCCGAAAGCAATAAAGACAATGGGTAAAATTCCCTATATACATGATGAAATCAACCCATGCGGTGTGTACAGAAAATGCTTTACTATCGACAATCTTGACCAAGAAATTCGCATTCGTTTTGGCGGAATAAACAGTTGTGGTTACGTCTACGTCAACGGAAATTTTGTGGGATATCGAGAAGATACCTTTGATTACGTAGAATACGATATTAGCGATTATTGCAAAATCGGCGAAAACGTATTGACAGTTTTAGTAATTCAATTTTCAACGGGAAGTTATCTTGAAGACCAGGATATGTGGCGTTTGTCCGGTATTTTCCGCGACGTTGATTTGGTATTTTTAAACAAAAAACACTTTGTTGATGCTTTTATACAATCTGTTTTCGACGTCAACTATACCGCTGTTGGACTTAACGCAACTATCAAAACAAATTTTATGGGTTGCACTGTAAAACTTAGTCTTTTCGATGGAGAAGATCTTATAGCCGAAAAATTGGTGAATTCAAACCGCACTGCCGACTTTTTCCTTGGTGACCTTGAAAATATCAAACTGTGGTCCCATGAAGTCCCCTATCTTTATACAATAAGGCTTGAATTATTCGATGGAGATACTCTTGTTGATTTACGAATTTTAAAATTTGGTTTTAGAAAAGTAGAAATAATTAGAGAAAAAGAAAAGCAACCTTACGTTGCCCTAAATGGCAAAAAAATTAAAATTTGCGGTGTAAACAGACATGACTTCCATCCTGATTACGGTCATGCAGTGCCTCGCGAAATCATTGATTCCGATCTAAAACTTTTAAAATCCAATAATATTACCTCAGTTCGTACTTGTCACTACCCCAACAGCGAATATTTTTACAGCAAATGCGACGAGTTAGGTATACTCGTAATGTGTGAAAATAACCTTGAAACCCATGGTTTAGCGAAACGTATTCCTCGCAATAACAAAAAATGGATTTTGCATACAAACTTTAGAATGGCAAACATGGTAAACGCCTTCAAAAACCATCCGTCCATAATCTTTTGGTCCTTAGGAAACGAGTCGGGTATTGGCAAAGCATTTGAGGAAATGCGCAAAGTCGCCGAAGAAATTGACGCTACTCGCCTTATTCATTACGAACCTATGCATCAAGTTTCCGATTTGGTATCTGAAATGTATACTGTTCAAACCAAAATGCAAAAAATTGCTGACAATAAAACTATTGTTCACAGCCGCGCCTTATGGAATAACGGCGTAGGATATTTGCTTACCTCAAAGGCCTATAAAGATAAGCCGTTCATATTATGCGAATACTCCCACTGCATGGGAAACAGTTTAGGCAATTTCGCAGATTACTGGAAAGATTTTGAGAAGAACGATCGACTTGTTGGCGGTTATATTTGGGACTTTGCCGATCAATCCATAAAACGCGTGATAGATGGCAAAACACAATGGACTTACGGTGGCGACTGGGGAGATACGCCCAACGACGGAGTTTTTGCATTTAACGGTATAGTTCGCGCCGATAGATCCCCGAACCCTGCCCTTTTCGAGGTTAAAAAACTACACGAGCGTATTAAAACCACTTTAGATAAAAAAACCTTTACCGTAACAAATTTGCGTTCGTTTACCGACCTTTCCGACGTAAATCTGATCGTTGAAAAATACGTTGACGGTGACTTTGAAACAAGCATAACAAAAGACTTGCCCACTATCCTTGCCGGAGAAAGCCATACATTCACCTTGCCTGACGAGTTTTTCAAGGGGGAAGGTGAAATTGCTATTACTTTGCACTATTGCCTAAACAAGGAAACATCCTACGCAGGATTCGGACACGAAGTTGCGAACGCTCAATTTGTATTTGGCAAATGGAAAAAAACAAGAGATAAACAAAATGGTGAAATATCAGTTGACAACAAAAATGACCTAATTGTCGTAAATACCATCAAAGGAAGCTATACTTTTGATAAAAAATCAGGTGGGGTTTCCATACTTGATAATAATGGTAAAGCTATCACAAAATCCCCTATCATGCCTCAATTTTGGCGTGCAATGACAAACAATGATAAATATCCCCCCAACAACATAGCCGACTTGTGCAAATTACTCAACCTGGATGCTTATCGAAAAGCTATGAAACGTCTTAAAGCGGTATCTGTAAAGGGCGAATTTGATGATGATTGCTACGAGGTTGAAGTAAAGTGGTCTATGCCTCTTATTACCTCTTTAAAAACCAAGTACGTTGTCTCTAAAGATGGTAGCCTTAAAGCAAAAATGTCGCTGTTACCTTGGCGAAATCTTGTTCGCTTTGGTTTCGAATTTGCAACGGAAAGCAATATTAAGAATATTGAATTTTACGGTAACGGCCCACACGAAAACTATTGTGATAGAAAAACTTCTGCTCTTCTTTCAAAATACAAAGGTGAAGCCGAAGACTTTAATCACGAATACTTGTACCCCCAAGCAAATGGCAACCATACGAATACTAGATTCTTAAAACTAGGTGAAGAAAACGGCATTGAAATTTCAATGATAAAAAAACCTTTTGAATTTTCTGTTTCACCTTATACGACTGAAATGCTTGACAAGTCTTTACACTTGCACGAACTTGAGAAAAGCGGTTATTATACGATAAACGTCGACGGCGCACAACGTGGCGTAGGCGGTGACGTGCCTGCAATGGCAATGCTTAAAAAGCCTTACAAATTGCCAGCATTGAAAAAGTATTCCTTCAAGGTAGAAATAAATCCCTTCAACAAACAATAACGATTGCCGCGTAATTATAAGAAAAAACACTCAGACGAGTGTTTTTTCTTTGTTTATCCGATATATGGTTTTAAGATTTCAGCCAATGCAATTTTTCCGTGTTCGTACGTCAAACTCCCCTGCATATATGCAATATAAGGAGGTCTTACCGGACCATCTGCAGATAGTTCGATTGATGCACCCGAAACAAAGGTTCCTGCTGCCATAATGATTTTATCATTATATCCGGGCATATCCCAAGGTTCGGGAGAAAGATGACTGTCAATAGGTGAAACTGCTTGAATAGCCTTACAAAAATCAATAAGTCCCCTTTCGGTATTTAATTTTATTGAGCAAATTATATCCGTAGGCATTTCACCAATTTTAGGCAAAGTCTCAAATCCAAGTTTTTGAAATGCGGCTGAAAAAAGCGCGCTTACTTTTATAGCGTTTGCAACAACGTGAGGAGCAAGGAAAAAACCTTGATAAAAGTTGTTATAACCATAACTGTAAGAACCTATTTCCATTCCAATTGAGGGTGCGGTAAATCGAAATGCAACCTGCTCTACCCACTTGTTTACACCTGCAATATAACCACCGGTAGGCGCAATTCCACCGCCGGGATTTTTAATCAAGGAGCCGACCATAAGATCGGCGCCTACTTCGCAAGGTTCTTTTGCCGAGACAAATTCACCATAGCAGTTGTCAACGATTACAATTATTTCTTTATTGATTGATTTAACGAAAGAAATCGCCTCTTCAATCTCGGAAATAGTCAATGCATTTCTCCAAGAATATCCTTTTGAACGAGTGATAAAAACAGCCCTTGGATTATCTTCTAAAATAGATTGTTTGACTTTTTCGTAGTCTATTTTATTATCCTTAAAGTCAATCGTTTTATATCGAATTCCCCAATCTTTCAACGAGCCGATCCCCTCGCCGTTTATAACCTCTTCAAGGGTATCATACGCCTTGCCCGTAATACTCAAAAGTAAATCACCGGGACGCAAAACGCCGAACAAAGCAAGGGTTAAGGCATGGGTGCCACTTAAAATATTAGGCGAAACAATCGCGCTTTCTGCTCCAAAGGTTTGAGCATAAACACGACAAAGAGTATCTCTGCCAATATCGTCATAACCATAACCGCAAGTACCCTTAAGGTGTCTTTCACTTACGACGTGATCGGAAAAAGCCTGTAAAACCTTTCCTTGACAAAGAAATGCGTTGTCATCAATTTGCTTGAAAAGATCTTTGCACTCCTCTTCACATTGAGAAATAAAGTCTAATATATTTTGATTGAAAATCATTTTATTCTCCATAATCCTCTATAATTTTATTAAAATCGTTTTCAATATCTAAAAAGTTGATCCTAACTGCATCATTATACTTTTTAAACCAAGTAATTTGTCTTTTTGCATAATGGCGCGAGCGTTGTTTTATCAATTCAACGCATCTATCAATATCGTACTCGCCGTTTTTGTAAGCAAGCAACTCTTTATATGCAATGGCTTGCATACAAGTATTTTCCCTTGTTACTCCCATTGAAAGCAAATAATCAACCTCTTTTTCAAGCCCATTTGCAAACATTTTATCCACTCGCTCATTGATACGATTATAAAGTATTTCGCGATCACCTTCTAACACTGCCATAGTGTAGGGAAAAACTGCTTGTTGCAAATCGTCTTTATTATTCTTACCGCAAAGAGCAACTTCAATTGCGCGTACAACTCTCCTTATATCATTGACGTGCAACCTTGCATGCGCCTCGGGGTCAATTTCTGCAAGTTTAGCATACATATACTCGACTCCCTTTTCCTCCGCTTCGCGATTTAGTTCGTTGCGCAAAGTGACGTCACGGCTTAAAAAAGACATTTTATAAAGTATACTATCAATATAAAGTCCGGTACCGCCAACGATTATAGGAGTTTTTCCTCTTTTAGTAATATCATCAATTTTACTTAAAGCAAGTTGTCTGTAATCGTATGTATTAAAGTTTTCAAGAGGAGAAACGATATCTAAAAGATGATGAGGGATACCGCACTTTTCCTCTTCAGTAATTTTCGCCGTCCCAACGTCAAGATACTTGTATACTTGCATAGAATCGGCGGAGATAATCTCTCCGTCGAAATATTTTGCGCATTGTATTGACAAGGATGTTTTTCCGCTTGCAGTAGGACCGGCAATAATCAAAAGTTTTTTCATACTATTCTCTTAAACATTTTTTCCAACTCGGACTTTGTAAACTTTACGTAAGCAGGACGACCGTGAGGACATTGTAAAGGTAATCCGGCCTCAAATATACTTTTGATCAAAGTTTTAATTCCATCATCGTTAAGATAGTCGTTACCCCTTATTGCACTATGGCATGCAGTATATGCAAGTTTTTCCTTTATCACAGAAGGTTCTCTACCTCTCAAAGAAGAGTCTGATAAGATATCTTTTACAAAAGAATCAAAATCAATATCAACTAGATAACCGGGTAATGCGTCAATTTTAAAGGCGTTTAGACCAAAAGGAGTAATTTCAATTCCAATTTCTAAAAGATGTGGAATTTGCTCTTCTAAAATCTCGCACTCTTTACTATTTACAGAAAAAACGTAAGGCAAAAGTAAAGGTTGAATTGCAGGTGCTCCCCTCTTAACTTCATCCATCAGCTTGTTGTAAATAATTCTTTCACCTGCAGCGTGTTGGTCGATAATCAAAAGCTCACCCTTGTATTCAAGGAAAAGATAGGTACCGAAAGCTTGTCCTACTATGCTGTAAGAAATATCCTCTTCAATGACGGTTTGTTCAATCTTTTCTTCAACACCAGGTATGTCAAACTTAATTTCCTCAGCAAGGTTTGGGGTGGGATTGTAGGTTGGTATATAATAAGGCACTGCCGATTCTGACGCTCTCAAAACGTGTTTTGAAGATGATTCCACTTGTATATCATTTGATATCGCCCCTTCTTCAACCTTTGAAGGTTGATACACTGAATCTGCAGTAATATTTTGAGTTTCAGTTTTATTCTCGTTATCAAAGGAAAACTCAAGTTTTTGCGCGTTGTCCTTGTCAATAGCATCCTTGATTGCCGAATAAATAAAACCAAATACTAAAGAACTATCAGCAAATCTAACGTCGGATTTTGCAGGATGAACGTTTACGTCAACTGAGGACGTTGGCATATCCATACACAACGTAACGACAGGATATGAGCGCTTCATCATATAATCTGAGTAACTGTTTTGAATAGCGGTGCTTATGGTTTGATTGTTTACAACACGACCATTTAAGATAAAGGTTTGATAACTTCTGTTTCCTTTTGAGTAAAGACTGTTAGAAACAAAACCGTAAATTGAAAAATCGCCTTTAGTCTTGTTCACTTCAATCAAATTATCAATTATCTCATCGGGATAAACCGCGCATAAAGCTTCGTACAAACCTTTTCCGGTGGAGGAAAAAACTTTATTGCCTTCACAATAATAATCAAATGCTACGTGAGGATTTGCGAGAACTAGTTTGGTCATTATGGCGGTAACTTCATTTTCCTCACCTTTTGGCTTTTTCATAAACTTTAAGCGTGCAGGAGTATTGAAGAAAAGATTTCTAACACTGATAACCGTACCTTGATTTGCGCCACAACTTTGAACTATACCTACTTTTCCACCGTTGACTTCAAGTGAATTACCTATTTCATCCAAGGCTGTTTTCGTTTTAATATAAACGTTTGATACGGATGCAATACTTGCCAAGGCTTCGCCACGAAAACCCAAATGGTTTATATCAAACAAGTCTTCAACAGTTTTAATTTTACTTGTCGCGTGAGGTAAAAATGCAACGGGGAGATCTTCTTTTGAAATACCTTCACCATTGTCTGCAATAGTTATTTCATTTAAACCACCACCAAAAACGTTGACGGAAATCCAAGTTGCGCCAGCATCTATAGAATTTTCAACCAACTCTTTAACAACTGACGCTGGCCTTTCAACGACCTCACCTGCTGAAATTTTATTGTATACGTTGCTGTCAAGTTTATTAATTTTTCCCATTTTTTGCCCTCTCTACTAAATCGGCCAATATAAGCATCGCTTGAACAGGAGTACAATTATCAATCTTTGTTTCTTTCAAAATTTTAACAATCTCTTTATCGTCGCTGTTATCATTATCAAACAAGGAAAGTTGACTAACTTTTTTACACTCGGTCATCGAGTTTGCAAAGATTCCGTTTATGTCTTTATCATCACGACTTTCAAGCATCTTTGCGATTTCTTTCGCACGATCAGTAACTTTGCTAGGGACTCCTGCAAGTTTTGCAACTTCGACACCAAAACTTTTGTTTGCGCCACCACGAACAATTTTATGCAAGAAAGAAATACTGTCTCCCATTTCGTTTACAAGTACACGATAATTTTTAACGCCTGCCAATCTACCTTCAAGCTCGGTCAATTCGTGATAATGAGTTGCAAACAAAGTTTTTGCTTTGATTACTTCACCAACGTATTCCATAACCGACCAAGCGATACTAAGACCGTCATAGGTTGAAGTTCCCCTACCAATTTCATCTAAGACAAGTAAACTGTTTTTAGTCGCGTTATTCAAAATTGATGCAACTTCTACCATTTCAACCATGAAGGTACTTTGAGAAAGAGATAAATCGTCGCTTGCGCCAACACGGGTGAAAACCCTGTCAATGATAGAAATTTCAGCCTTGTTAGCAGGAACGAATGAGCCGATATGTGCCATAATTGCAATAAGCGCTACTTGACGCATATAAGTACTTTTACCTGCCATATTAGGGCCGGTAATAACCATAGTACGACAATCTTTGTCATTTAGTTGAGTATCATTTGAAACGAAAAAACCTTGTCCCAAAATCTTTTCGACAACGGGATGACGACCTCCGTCAATAGCAATTTTCTTTGTTTCGCCATTAATTATCGGTTTAACGTACTTGTTCTCAATTGCAACAAGCGCAAAGGATAATAAGGTATCCAATTCAGCAATGGCTCTTGACGTTTTTGAAATATTTTGTACTACAGACAGTAAGGTATTTTTAAGATCGGTATAAATTTGTTGTTCAAGCGCAATGGACTTTTCGCCTGCTCCCAAAATCTTTTCTTCAATTTCTTTTAGTTCGGGGGTAATAAACCTTTCGCCCGTTGTCAAAGTTTGTTTTCTTATGTATCTAAAAGGAATACTTTCAAGGTAGGATTTTGAAATTTCGATATAATAACCAAATACTTTGTTGTATCCAACTTTCAAAGTTTTGATACCTGTAGTTTCCCTTTCTTTAGCTTCAAGATCGGCAAGCCATGACATTCCATCCTTCCCCGCCCTGCGGTATTCATCAAGCTCGGCGCTAAATCCGTTGCGAATAAATCCACCGTCACGAATTAGAATAGGCGGTTCGTCGCACAAAGCGGAGTTAAGAAGTTTGCAAATATGAGGTAACTCGTCGATATCGTCACGAAGTTGACAAAGTAAGGGAGATTTTACGTTTTCTAAGGCGCGCTTAATCATGGGAAGTTTCAAAAGAGAAAGACCAATTGCGTTCATTTCCCTAGGATTTATACTTCCATAAGCAACTTTACCGTTTAATCTTTCAAGGTCGCGGATATCAGACAACGCTTTTGTCAAATTGTTTCTCAATCGTAAACCAGCGCAGAGTTCGGCGACGGCATCAAGTCTGTCGTTGATACGTTTTGAATCAATAAGAGGACGTTCAATCCATCTACGCAAGTTTCTTGCGCCCATATTTGTGGTAGTTTTGTCCAAAACCCAAAGTAACGTACCCTTACTTTTCCTATCACGCATGGTTTCTGTAAGTTCGAGATTACGCCTTGCGGTACTGTCCAAAACCATATATTCCTCAGTTTTGTAATATCTAATTTTGTCAATATGGGATAAGGACCTTTTTTGTGTATCGTTTAAGTACTCAAGCAATGCACCTGCAGCGCAAATAGCGTAACGCTTGTCCGAACACTCGTATGAATCAAGCGTGGACACGTTCAATTGCTTTTTTAAAGCCTTGCTTGCATAATCAAAAGTGAAAGCCCAATCATAATATCTATTGATTGCAGGCCAAGTGGCACGTGAACCGTTTTGTAATCCACCTAAATTAGTAGAGTTTGAAATGATTTCCGAAGGTGCAACAGTATTTATCATATTCTCAAGTTTATAAATAAAATCATCACCCTGATATTCAACAAGATTAAACTCGCCTGTTGTCATTTCAAGCCACGCAAAACCACATCCTTGTTCGCCAATGAAGGCGGCGGAAACGTAATTATCTTTCTTTTCGTCAAGTAAAGTATCTTCAATAACCGTACCTGCAGTAACAACGCGAACAACGTCACGCTCAACCATTCCTTTTTGATCTCCGGGCGCGGTTAACTGTTCGCAAATTGCTACCTTATAACCTTTTGCGATAAGGCGACTAAGATAAGTGTCTACGGCGTGATAAGGAACACCGCACATA
>JAEDHM010000047.1 GCA_016296985.1 Clostridia bacterium | reverse complement strand
GGTGGAGGTAAGCGGGTTCGAACCGCTGACCCCCTGCTTGCAAGGCAGGTGCTCTACCAGCTGAGCTATACCCCCACGGGTGTCGTTTTTACGACAGCCATATTAGAATATCATTTTATTATTCCGTTGTCAAACGCTTTTAGCCACTTTTTTAGAAAATTTTTAAGATTTTTTTTCAAGCCTCAAGAAGGCCTAAAACATCTTCTTTTTCCACATTACTAAAGCGACTATTCCCGTAATCAGCAAGGTTGCTATGCAAACCACGAAAAACGCCCATTGGAAAGAACTTCCGCCACCGCTAAACCCGGGGATTCCGTCAAGGTTCATACCAAACAAGCCTGCAATCATGGTGGGAATTGCCAAAATCACGGTTATTGAAGTCAAAAACTTCATACGGATGTTTATATTGTTGTTGATAACCGAGGAGAAAGCGTCACGGGTGCCCGACAAAATATCGCGGTAGGTGTTACACATTTCATAAGCCTGCAAGCTTTCGATACCAACGTCTTCAATCAAATCTTGATCTTCTTCAAACTTGTTCAAGTGGTTTTGTCTTGTAAGTTTGTCAATAACCGAACAGTTGAGGCGCAAAGAGGTTGAGAAATAAACCAAAGAATTTTCAATATCAAGCAACTGAATAAGTTCTTTGTTTTGCATATTCTTTTGCAACTCGTCCTGCAACTTTTGACTTGCCTTGTCTATCCTTCTCAAATAGTGTTGGAACTGAATTGATACGGAATACAAAAGTTGGAAGGTAAATCTTGTGATATAGGAAAAATCTACGTTTTTGATACGTCCGAACAAGACGTCCCTTGTTACTACGCTGTCTTTCAAACAAACGGTTACGATATTTTTTCCTTTTATTATTATACCCATAGGCAAGGTGCTGTAGGTGTAATAATCGTCTTCACTTTCGTCGGTTACGGGAATGTCAACCAAAATCAGCAAGGAATCCTCTTCTTTATCGATACGAGGTCTTTCTTCTTCGTCGAGAGGAGCCTTCAAAAAGTCTTCCTCAATTCCCGTAATCGAACTTACGAATTCAATTTCCTTATCGTCAGGGTTGATCAAGTGCACCCACTTGCCCTCAAAAGAGGTGGCAGTGTAGATTGCTTCGGTGGGTAATTCGGCTATTTTCTTGTTTGAATCTTTGTTATAAGCTACTGTGATCATACTTTTTCTCCATAAAAAATCGGTAGGACGCCCTACCGAAAAATGTATGGATTTTTCAAGCCGAAAAAAAGGTTTAGAAAAACCTTGCTACACTTACGGTATAGGCGAGGGATAGATAGATGTTGTTACTTCCGTATGGGTCTGCGTCCATATACCGTACACTCCTTTGTTTTTCTTCTCTACATTTTATCATCCTATTAAGAATTTGGCAACTTTTTTTTGATTTTTTTGTAATCACGATTTTTTGCATGTACACATACGCGCGCATACATATTTTATCCCACGCACTTCGCTCGCACGCACACGCACGAGTATAGCGTTTAGTTTGCCCAACTGCAAAAAAAAGAAAAGTGATAATTTATCCGCTTGAAAATAATGTTTTTAAAAAACAAAAATACCATTTCTGATGGTATTTTCATTTCTTTTTGCCTTTATGCACTTTTTTCAATCCTTTCTTTTTTCAGTTGCTGGGATTGGATAAAAACAATCCTCAAAAAAGGAAGAAAATTTGATAATCAATTTTTCCTTTAATATAAACTGAATTTCTTTCCACTTGTTTACCGAAGAATTGATGATTGAAAAATTGAAAAATAGAGAAGTTACGCTTGATAGTAAGGACAAGAAAAATACACTTCCTACCCTTAAAAACAATTCTCCCGTTGAGATATCATAGAAAAGAGAAATTAAAAAATAGGCGCAGGGGAAAATAAAGGATATAAAAACCGATGACAACACTGCAAAACTTTTGTTGTATTTGAGCAATCTTTCCCCCTCGCCTTCGCCCAAATGGGATTTTAGGTTTTTTGGGAAGATTCTCAACACTTGCTTTTTGAAATCCTCTTTATTTTCAAGGGTGATAAACCTTTTCTTTTTTATAAACCTTTTCAATTTTATTGCCCCCAAAACCACCCTTCCGTTTTCACAAAATAGGCAATAAACTAGATTTAGTAAAAAATAAAGTGTGGGCAATCCCAAAAACAAGTTGTACCAAAACTCGCAAGAAAGACAAGATAGTATTCCGAATAAAGAATAAAAAACGCCGTACATAATCCTTTCCTTAAAAGGTTATGGTAAATGACTGAATTCATTTCATTTTTCAAATCAGTCAAATTCTGCAACTAAACCTTTTTTAATATGTACGGCACTATTTTAATATATTTCAACAGTCAAATTTTGACCTATGACGTAAAGCAAAGTTTTGCTTACTTTCAAGTGATAAATTTCTTCAACGGCAAGTTTGTATAACTCAAGTTGCTTTTTATACCTTTCTTGCAAAATCTCCGCAGGCGCCTTCGAGCGTTTGAAGTCAACGACGATTGCCTCGCCTTTTTCCCTATCCATTATCAACAAATCGATAACGCCTTGCAACAACACCTTATCCTCGGCGGTGGTATTTTGCAACCTGTTGACAGGAAGGGAAATCATAAACTTTTGTTCTCGTTTTACTTCCATTGTTTTGGCATATTGCATGATAGGTGAATTTAGGCAATTTAGCAAGTCGCCAAGATTTGCTTCCTCAAAACTTTCTTGCGAAATTATACCCGCATCAAACAATCTCTTTAACTCGCTTTTTATCTCCTCTTCGCTTTGAGCGGATAAGTCGATATACTGCAAAATTTTATGGTATTCAACGCCCTTTAAAATCTTTTCCTCTTCAGTGAAAAGTCGTGGCAAGTTTTCTCCGCTTTCCACAGTATTTATTGCCGTTACCGAATATTTTATACCCACTTTCGAACTTTCTTCGTAAGGATATTTCCAATTAAGCCCGTCAATAGCGCTTTGATATCCCATTTTATCCTCTCGTTGGGGTATCTTTCTTTCTTTATCATTTCCTTTATTATCTTTGCCTGAAACCTCTTCGGGGTTACAAATTTTGATAAGTTTTTTTAACTCGGGGTTTTTCTCGGCGCAATAATATATCCAATCAAGGGAGGTAACCGCTTTTTTAGGCGTAGTCAAAGAGGTATCTTCATCTCGTTCCCCTGTCAGAATTAAATGACTTCTCGCCCTTGTCAAAGCAACGTAGAACAAACGCATTGCATCCTCTTTTTCCTCAATTTCCTTTTGGTCTTTGATAGAAGCGTAAATGATATTTGACAAAATTTGTCTGTTGGGCGCGCGGTAGGTTTTTATTCCTATACCATAGTCCTTGTGTACTACGTATCCCTTGCTTCGTCCGTTGAGAAGTTTTCGTCCGCAACCTACCAAGATGACCACGGGATATTCCAAACCCTTCGAGGCGTGCATGGTGATAATTTTTACACCCTTTTCTCCCATGTTATCACCGCTTGTTTTGAAATCGCCGTACTTGGTAACGTAGTTGACGAAAGCGGAAAGCGATCGCATTGCTTCGGCATCAAAAGAATTGAAAAAGTCGAGAAGAGAGAGATAGGCGGTATAGCCGTTTTCAAGGGAAAGTACGCTGTCCTTTAATCCCGTTTCCTCAAGCAAGTCAAGGGCAAGGTCTTTTACACCGGTAAAAGTTGCCTTGAAACGGTATTTTTCCAAAAATGCAAGAAAAGCGGAAACCTTTTTACCTAAAGGTGAATTTTGGGTTGAAACCTTTTCTACTGCGGTGAAAAATTCACTGTAACCGCCACCTTGAATTTTGATGGTAGCAAGGTCGCTGTCGCTAAATTTTCCAATAGGCGACCTCATAACCGAAATCAAGGGATAGTCCTGTCTTCCATTGTCGATAAGGGAAAGTAAATCTATCATCAAAGCAATTTCAAGGGAGCGAGTGTCCGCTGAAATATTTGAGGAATCAAGAGGGATATCTTGTCTAGAAAGTTCTTTTACCACGTTGTGGATATGGGCTTTTCTATCTCGCGCCATAACCGCAATATCTTCATATTCTACCTTTCTGAGAACCCCCTTTTCGTCGATAATATCCACCTTGCCTACGATATCACGAATTAGGCTTGCTACCAACAAACCTTCCTTTCTTCCCTGCTCGTCGGTACTATCGCTTGAGTCATTTTTTACAGAATAAACGCCCTTTGCAATCTCGCTCTCTTCCCCTTCTTCCTCTTTAGTTGGAATAACGCATACTTGTACAGGAGGATAGTCGGATACGGGCTCCTGAGCGCGCAAGTTGAAAGCGGAAGTGTTGCGGTAGTCAACTTGTCCAAATTCTTTTGTCATTACTTCGTTGAAAATATCGTTTACAAAGGAAAGAATTCGGGAATCGCTTCGGAAATTATCCTTAAAATCAATTGCCTTGTCCTCAATAGAATAACTTTCGTATTTTTGACTGAAAATTGAAGGCTCGGCAAGACGGAAACGGTAAATGCACTGTTTTACGTCCCCTACCATATAAAGAGAATTCTCTTTTGCTACGCTTCCCAAAACCTCGTCTTGGATATAACTTGTATCTTGGTATTCGTCAATAAAGAGGTAGTCGAAACGGCTTTTAATTTCCTCTTTTTTCTCAATATTTTGCAAGACGATTGATGCAAAATAGTCCATATCCGCAAAGTCCAAAAGGTTGTCTTTGCGCTTTAATTCGGAGAAAATTTCGTCGTAGTCCTTGGTCATTTCGATGATGCAACCAAGCAACTTCATGGTTTCGGCATGGTCGGACAATGCGTCCTCATAACTTAAAGTACCGCACGCCTCTTTTACCTTTTCGTAACACTTGACAATTTCTTCCTTGTATTCAACCAAGGTTTTAAAGCACGGATATTCATCCTTTTCCTTGGTATAAACGGTGCCCCATTTGTGTGTTGGGGGGGTTGAAATACATTTGTATATATCTTTTGCGGAAGTGGTTTGAGAAAGAGGAAGTATGATATCCCTCAAATACTCGCAACGTTCCCCAAAATGATTAGGCTTTTCCGCCCCTTCAACGTCAATAAGAAAACGGTTAAGTTTTTGGGCAAACTCGGAAAAAGTTTCTCTCGTTTCCTTGACAAACCTTTTTACCGCGCCAATTTCTTCAAAGCCTTTTTCGTCTACGTAATGGGCGTAAACGTTGTCAAGCCATCCGCCCCTGTTTACCTGTACGGTGATATGGTTATATAAGGTGGAAATAAGGTCGATAAGATTGTCGTCGTCACGAAGTGAGAAGATATCCAAAAGGCGAAGATAGGTAGGATCCTCCTTTTCTTCCCATTGTTTCAAAAGCAGTTCCGAAGTTTTTTCCTTCAATACCAAGGTGGTCACCTCGTCGCACACTCCGAAAGAGGGAGAAAGTCCCTCGATAAGCTCGAATCCGTCCTTGACGACTGAACGGCAAAAACTGTCGATTGTAGTAATGTGAGCAGTGGGCAAATCGTCAATCTGCTCCCTTATAAAATCACGGTCATCGGCAGATTCTAAAGCATAGCCAAGCAATGCGGAAGTCAGTCTTTCCCTAATTTCCGTCGCCGCTTTTTCGCTGAAGGTAAGCATAAGAATACGCTCGAGAGGAACGCCTTTTTTCAAAAGAGTCAAGGCTCGCTCAACCATAGAAGAGGTTTTTCCGCTTCCTGCCGATGCGGAAACAAGTAGGTCCGTACCCTTTTCATTTAATATGGCTTTAAGTTGTTGGGGAGTCCACTGTCTTTTCATTGATCACCTCAAAAGGAATCCTTGCTTACTTTTTTAGTTTTTCTATATCCGTCGATATCTACGTTATAACCGCAAATATTTTTTGCCGAACAATATTTACAAGATTCTTTAAGGGGAGAAGGAGTGTAGTTCCCCCCTTGAATTTCAGTTACCGCTTGATTACACAAGGCGGTTACGTAGTCCATAACGCTGGTAAATTCTTCCTCGGTCAACAAGCTTGGCGTCTTGTTTGCCGTCTTCCCCTTTTTGCTGTAGGTTACTGGGATAACGGGGCTTTTTTCTCCGGGTTCAAGGTCTTTGTCAAGGGAAGAAATAACCCCTGCTTCATTGAGAAGTTGTCCTTGAAAGCGATAGCGATAATCGGCGTCCCCTTCCTTTGTATAATTTGCCTTGATAGGTTGATAGAAGGCGGCGACAGGTTTTTTGCCGTGGTTTTTCAATGCCTGCAAATAAACGTAAAGTTGCACCTTTTTGCCGTAGTAAACCTGTTTAAGTTCGGGAGTCAAACTGCCGGTTTTATAGTCGATTACCACAACTTGATTGTCAAGTTCGTCAATGCGGTCTATTTTACCCGACAAGGTTACCTTGCCTTTCAAGGCAAGCCCTTGATACTCTCGTTTATTGCCAAAACCTACTTCGAAACCTACCGGCTTGAAATCAGAACGTTTTGCAAGAGTTGTCAAGGCGTGCAATACTTCCATACACTCGCTCTTCAAGGTACTCAAACGGCCTTTTTGTTGGTTGTTTTCAAAAAGAGCGGCGTACAACGGCTCTTCAAGGCATTGCTCAACAAGTTCTTTTCCTATCCTTTCAACGTCATCGTCGGATAAGGACTTGACGTCGTTTTGAGAGAAATACTTTTCCAACAAAAGGTGGATAAAGTTGCCTGCATCACGCTTTTCCAGCTCTCCTGTTTCTCTATCCTTCGCCCTTAATCCATAGGATATAAAGTGGCGGAAGGGACAAGAAAAATAGCTTTCAAGTTGGCTTACCGAAGTTGTATCACTACCAAAGAATAGGGCTTTCGCATCTTGAGGCGCTTGACTGCCGGGGTTTAGAATACCCTCGATTCTATCTTTATAATTTTGAGGAAGAGCGTTGTAAATAGCAGGGATTTCTTCCCCTAAAGGATAGCCTCGGCGCATATTTCGTATTCCGTCGATTACCCTTTTGCAACCGCCTTCGGGAGTGCCCACAAGTTCGCCTATGGTATACTTTCCGCCCCATTCAACCGAGGTGGAAAGCAAAGTTGAGGCATTTTGCAAAGGTAAGGAAAAAATAGAGGATAACCGCTCGATTATAATAGAAGGATTTACCTTATCCCCTTTTCCGTTTTTGCAAGCGTAACTGAGATAGAGTTTGTTTGTAGGACAAAGCAAAAGTTGCTCGGCGTAAAATCTGCCAAACTTTCGTTGTTCTTTGTTGGTAGGTGAAATTTTGATAGCGTATTTTTCCCAAAGGGAATAATCGCGGTCAGTCAAAATACCTTCATCACCGCTTACTTTGGGGAAATTTCCATCCGTTGCCCCTAAAATAAACAAGGCCTTGACGTCGTCGTAACGGCTATCCTCGCCTTCTCCTACGTAAACGCAATCGCTTACTTGAGGAATAAGGGCGATTTTTCCGCTGTCCGCACCGTTTTTGAGGATATCGCGATAGTCCTTCAAAGAAAGGGGCGTATCCTTCAAAAGAGAGGATGCGTTGTTGATAAGGGCGAAAAACTTTTGAGGAATTTGCAAAAGTCTTGCCGATTCTTCGACGTAGCCTTCTTTTTGTTGATTGTCGTACAAAAGGGAAAGGCGGTTTTCATAATCGTGATTTTTCAAAAAGTCGATTATAATTTTTCCATATTCCTCGGCGGTGCGCATCTTTTGTCCTTGAAACAGCTCGCTATCTTCAAAGAAGGACAAAATTTGTTTTCTTACCTTTTCGGCAACCTCTTGTCTTTCACTTTCAGATTGCGAATCAAACTTTTTGTCAAAGGGTTTTTTGAAAGAATATTTTATTGCATACTTAAGGCAATAATTTTCAAAAACATGGGCGTCCCTTGAGGAAATTCCCGAAAATGGCGTTTTGATAAACTCACAAATAGAAGAAAGGGAAAACCTTTCTAAAAATACGTTTAACCAAGCGAAAACCGAGAAAACCAAAGGTTGACTTCCCAAAAGTTCGCGCTCGTCGGTAAAATAAGGAATACCAAAACGGCGGAAAACTCGCCTTATGACAGGGCGATAACTTTCGCAATCGGTAAGCACGAGAGCGATTTCCTTAAAGCGATAGTTTTCACGTCTTACCAAACGCAAAATTTCACTTGCGACAAGGGAAACTTCTTCCTCGTCGTCTATGGCTTTATACAACTCGATATCATTGCAAGGCGAAGTGCTTTTTACACCGTCGTAACCGAAAACGTGCTTTTCAATCATTTCTCCCGCACTGTTTAAAGGAGTATAAGCAGGAACGTCCACTGCCATAACCTCTGCCGAAGTTGCAAGTCCTCTCAAGCGTTTTGCCACCTCGGAAGGAAAAATACGACTGTTCCCCTCGCATTCAACTTTGATAATGGGCAAGGTTACGTTTTTGCAATAACGCATCAATTTTTCGATTATTCCATACTGGACTTCGGTAAAGGTGTAAAAGTCGGTGATATAAATATCATAATCGGACAAAGGAGAATCGTTGAAGGTTGTTTCTTCCCCTATGCTGTCACGAAAAGCCTCAAGACGCGAGGTGCTGTCGTTGTAGTTTTCAGACAAAAGAGAAAGATAGTTTTTGTAAATTAAAGCGATATCCAAAGTTTTGTTTTTGGGATACCCCCTCAATTTTTCACCGCAAGCTTGCAAATCTTGATGAGAAACACCGCTTGCGCGGATGGCGGAAATGCCGGCAAAAAGTTCGGATGCAAAACCGCTTGTTTTCACAGCGTTGCCATAGCAGTTGAGATCGCTTTTGCAGTTTTGAATACCCCTTGTCATAAGCATGACTGCACCTTCAGGCGTCAAGCACTTGTGAATTTTGTCATGCAAAACGCTTTCAGCAAAACGACTGAAAGTGGTAATTTCACCGTTCACCGTACCACCCACCATTGCAGTATAAGAAAGTTCTGAACAAAGGGTAAATCTGTCGGGAACGATAATAATATTCTTTTTTTCCTTATCCCTTTCGGCGGCAAACTTCAAAGCTTTGTCTGAAATGCCCGAAAGAAGATTTCCTACGTAAAAATAAACCATAATACAATTATAACACAATTGTAACATAACAGATGGGTAAAAACAAGGACATTTGAAATCGCATTTGAAAGCTTGTAAATAAATATTTGCATTTTATCTTTCCTTGTGCTATACTTTCATTTATGAAAAAGATTATTATTGCAATTATTTTGTTATTTGTTATTTCCGCAATCGCATTGACCTGCTTTGCAGGTTGTTCTCGAGTGGTACAAACAAGCAAGTTGTCCGCTGCTTGGGGTAAGTGTGAAAAAAGCGTTTATGCGGTAAAAAAAGACGTTTTGGATATCGGTACCCTGACCATTGTTTTAAGGACCTATGAAAATGCTACTGACGTAGTCGTTGGCGGTGAAACAATCTCTCTCACCGGCACTTTGATGGAATACGACCTTCAAATCAGCGGTGCTGAAAGTCATAACGGCTCTGTTAAAAAGACCGTTGCCGTAAACGGCGACCTCACCCCCGTTGCAAGTTACGTTGAAAGCAACCTTGACGGCGTAAAGACAGTTTCCCAAATCAGATATTCGGGCAAAAACGCAACCTTGACGGTAAACGGAGAAAAGAAAACCTTTAAAACAAAGGGATTGGTTTACGACAACGAAATGCTTTACTTTATCGTAAGAGCATCAAGCGTTTTTGACGACAGTTATTCAATCAGCTTCAGCGTACCCGACAACAAAAACGGCGGTCTTTATACCGTAAACGGCGCTGCCGGAGCAATTGGAAGCACAACTCTTGACAAATTTGGCGAATTGACGACTACAAGGCTCGTTCGCCTTACCGCAAACGGTGAAATGGGATCATCAAGCAACTATGCAACCTATTCAAGATCAATTATTATCCCTCAAGAAAACGATGCGGTTATTATAAAACCCCTTATCAAAATCAGCGAAGGCGGATATACCTACGAACTGACTTCTATCACAACCGTCGAATAATATAACTTTTGATTTTTGGCGCTTGCTTAGGCAGGCGCTTTTTTTCTTTTTCCATACGCTTTACAAAGGCTCTCAAAAGCCTTCTCTTAGGGGTACCCTTTCCAGGAGATAAACCCGTCCCCGGAGTTTCTTCGGGCATTGAATGCCCTCT
>JAEDHM010000173.1 GCA_016296985.1 Clostridia bacterium | reverse complement strand
CGCTTGTCGATTACACCGCCGCCCAAACATACCTCGCCGATATAGGGAACAACGTATTGTCCTTCGGCAACGGCGCGTTGTTTTTTGTCAAAGACAAAGTGAGCCTTTTCCCCGCGTATTTCCATAATCGCCTTTTGTAAGGGTTGACGGTGACGAATCCGAGCCTCGACCTCGTATTTGCCATCGGGGAATTTTTCATTGATAAAACTGAAGTTGTTGCAATACAAACCTTGAGAAAACAGTTCGTCCTCCTCTCCTTGAGATACGTAAAGAATATTGTTTTTTACGTCTTTTTCTAAGACAAACCATCTTTCTCCGGTACCGCCACCGCCTATGCCCAAGCCACGGCGTTGCCCTATGGTATAGTAATATACGCCTTGATGCTCGCCTACTTTTTTGCCGTCACGGGTTAGGATATCTCCCTTTTTCATGGGGATATAATTGGATAAAAATTCGCGGAATTTTCTTTCACCGATAAAGCAAATGCCGGTACTGTCTTTTTTTTCGGCAGTTGCAAGTCCTGCTTTTGCGGCGATTTCGCGCACCTGACCTTTGTCAAGGTTTCCGATAGGGAATAAAACGTTTTCAAGTTGCTCGCTTTTAAGTTGGTTTAAAAAATAGGTTTGATCCTTGTTTTCGTCCACCGCCCTAAGCAAAAGATTTTGATCTCCTTCCTTTCTATGCCTACAGTAATGGCCTGTTGCGATATAGTCGGCGCCAAAACTTTTTGCGTACTTTGCGAAGGCGTCAAACTTGATTTCTTTATTACATAAAACGTCGGGATTTGGCACACGGCCTTTTGAATACTCGTCTACAAACAAGGCGAAAACTCTATCCCAATACTCTTTGGAAAAATCCACAACGTAGTAGGGAATATCAAGGGTTGCAGAAACACGCCTTACGTCGGTAAAGTCCTCTTCGGCAGTACAAAAACCACTGTCATCCTTTTCCTGCCAGTTGCGCATAAAAAGACCGACTACCTCATAGCCTTGCTCTTTCAGTATAAGGGCGGAAACGCTACTGTCAACGCCACCCGACATTCCTAAAACAACTCTCTTTCCCATATCAATACCTGTTTCCGCTATCCGGCAATATCGCCACAATAGCCCCTTTTTCTTTATCTTTCAAACTTTCCGCAAGCCTTCTAGCCCCAATCAAAGCAGCCCCCGAGGAAATTCCGCAGTAGAGGGAGAACCTTTCAAAAAGTTGGGTTTTTCCAAAAAACGCATCTTCGTCGGTAATGGGGATAATCCCCAAAAGATTGTGGATATCCACAATAGAGGGTAAAAAGTTTGCCCCTATTCCCTGAATTTTATGAGGAGCAAAAGAGCCACCTCGCAAAATCTTGCTGTCATTTGGCTCAATCCCAAAGACACCTCCGCTTAGGTTGTTTTCACGGAAATACTTTGCAATACCCATTGCGGTGCCACCGGTACCTACCCCTGCCACAACGTAGCGTGTTTGAGGAAGGGCGGAAAAGATTTCTACAGCGGTTGTTTCAAAATGGGCTTTTATAGATGCCACGTTGTTGAATTGGTCGGGGATAAATCCACCCAACTCGCCAGCAAGCGTCCTCGCCTTGTCCACCGCACCTTGCATACCAAGACTTGCAGGGGTCAAAACCACCTTTCCACCGTAGTTTTCCATAAAAGCGATACGCTCTTTGCTCATATTGTCGGGCATAACCAAGATTGTGGAAAAACCAAGTTCACGCCCAACGAAAGCAAGCCCGATACCCGTGTTTCCGCTTGTAGGCTCGATTATAGTCATACCCTCTTTCAAAACACCTTTTTCAAGGGCGTCGGCAATCATATAAAAGGCAACCCTGTCCTTTATGCTACCGGCAGGGTTTTGTCCTTCTACCTTGCCATAGATTGGACAGCCATTTATTTCCTCAAGAAAGACAAGAGGAGTATTTCCGATTTTTTCAAGATTTGGGGTAGTTTTCATATCTCCTTCTCGCGCCTACGCGTATGCGCATACCTTATTATATTATATCCCAAACCGCAAAATTGCAAGTAATATTTATATCCACAAGGCGCGCCACCGTTTAGAGAATAGCGAAAAATCCCCTGGAAAGGTCATTTTTCCTTGTCGTCATTTCGACCAAACGAAGTGCGTGGAGA
>JAEDHM010000046.1 GCA_016296985.1 Clostridia bacterium | reverse complement strand
CATTGTGTGCAGCCTTAACTTTCATTCCTTGTGTAGCCGACATTTCTACATGTAAAGTTGTGATATAACAATTTTCACCAAACACTTCATCGCTTACACGTTTAAGATTGTAATACTCATTATCGTCAATACTAATAAATACCACGCCATCATCAGTAAGCAACTCTTTTGCTATTTTAAGCCGTGGGTATATCATATTGAGCCAATCGGTATGAAAACGACCATTGCTTTCTGTATTATGAACCAAACGATTACCTTGTTCATCATACTGCCCACTATTTGCAAGATATTCTTCGCTACTTTCAGCAAAGTCATCATTGTAAACAAAGTCATTACCCGTGTTATAAGGTGGGTCAATATAAATCATTTTAACTTTGCCAAGATAGGTTTCTTGCAAAAGTTTAAGAACGTCAAGATTGTCGCCTTCAATATAAAGGTTTTCGGTATTATCAAAATCGACGCTTTCTTCCTTGCAAGGACGGAGCGTTGCAGATATGGGAGAGTTAGCAAGAAGGATAGATTTTTTCTTATCGGGCCAAGTGAATTGATAGCGTTCTTCTTTATCATCAATAAGAATATCGCTCATTTCCTGCTTAAGAATATCAAAATCAACGGCAAGTGTAGTTTTTCCATTTCTTATAACTTCAGTTACAGCGTTAGGGAATAACGCCTTAATTTTTTCAATGTTTGCTTGCACATTGTCTTTAGACATCATAGTCAGTTTATCCATTTGTGTTCTCCTTGTTTTGTAAAATAAAAAAAGTGCGCCAACCGAAGCCAGCGCACTGAAAACCGCAAACTCCGTTTGTCGCTACACAATTCTCAACAAAAGAGGATTCTTCCTACATTTACCAAGTAGAATTTGCGATTTTTCCAAATTCGAAAGGTAAATGTAAAAAGGTAAAATATCCCCTATACTAGAGGAATCCCCAAAATTGTCGATTTAATTGTGTAGCGAGTTTATTATAACACATTTTTTTCATAATTCAACACTTAGGTTTGAAAAGAGGGGGAAAGATTGGAGCGTAGAGATTGGTTGGGTTGGGAGGATTTTTGGGGATTTGGGTTTTCGTGGTTGCAAAAGAGTGGAAAGTGTGTTATCATAATTGCGCAAAGATAATTTTAGGAGTCGTTATGATTTACACCTTCAGCATAAACACCGAAAAAGAGAACATGTATGACATCACCAAAAACGTACAAAAAGCAGTTGACGAAAGTGGCGTTAAAAACGGTATTGCCGTGGTTTATACCCCTCACACCACCGCCGCCATTACCATAAACGAAAATGCGGACAAGTACGTTGTTATGGATATCCTTTTCGGCCTTAATACCTTTTTGCATAACCGTCCCGAATTTTTGCATGACGAGGGAAACAGCTCGGCTCACTTGAAGTCCTCGCTTGTAGGTTGCTCGGAGCAAGCCTTTGTTGAAGAGGGAAAACTTGTGTTGGGCGTTTGGCAAAGTTTCTTCTTCTGCGAATTTGACGGACCACGCACAAGAAAATATATGGTAAAAGTTATTGAATGCTAAAAGAAAATTAAAAGGCGTTTCAAACGCCTTTTTTGTTTATCTTTTCCCCCTACTCCTTTTTGATAAACCTTGTTTTGCCCTTGGCTGAAACGTTGTCTTTACAATAAAAAAAGGAAGAAATCCTTCTTCCTATAATTATCTTTATGGTTTTATCTTTTTCCTGTGAAGCGAATCACAACTTTTCTTTTCTTCCCTATCCTTATTCCTCGGTGGGTTGCTCGCTTGCTGTTTCCTCCTCTTTTTTATCCTCAAGGTCGGTTTCCGCCGCCGTGGGGCTTGTTTCCTCCTCCTCGGCAATGGGCCTTTCCTCTGCTCTTTCCCCTTCTGCGGTTTTCTCGCATATTTCCCCTTCCTCTTGCGGTTGGGGAATATATTTTTTGGCGGTGTTTATCTTAAACATCAAAAGCGCGACGCCTGAGAGCAAGCCGATAAGGAGGGGATAGTACCATATATAAAAATACCATTTTCCTTCAAGGGCGGGGTTGACGTAACTGATCAAACTTCCCGTTGCGATGGAATAGATTATGGTCGTATCCATTTCAAGCCCTTTCAAAACGGTGTTTTGCATAATTGCGGCATAGCCTGCGAAAACCGCAACGCCAACGGGTATTTCCCACCAAAGTTTTTTGTTGAGAGGATAGACGTAGAGCAAAAGCAACATTCCGCAAAAATAGAGCAATGAGTGGTTGAGCCAAGCGAACACGTACTCGAAAATAGGCTCGTCCGGGGGTAAGAAAGAGTTTACCGAGAAGATAAAACTGAAGTTGTAGGCGATACCTGCCACGATTGCGCTGAAGATTGCAAAGGGCATAAGTTTTTCGCACCTTGTAAGCACTACGATTGTGAACAAGAAGTAGGTAAGCGCCGAATACTCGACGGGGAATTTTGTCCACCCCATGCCTATGATTTGCATATAGGTATAATAAATCACCTTGTAGGCAAGGATGAAGATACAGCAAAAGAAAACTGTACGGCGACACAGCTCGCGCTTGCCTTTAAAAACGGTGAATATAAGCACGTTGCTTGCAACAAACAACAGCGCTACTATAAAACTTGCCCACCAAAATTCCATAACAAATTTCCTTTTCCTTCCTCCACCGCATCGCAAAAAAAGGTAAAGCGGTATAGAGATTTTGTTTATTATACACCCATTGCAGGCATATTGTCAATTTTTCATTTTTACCTATCTTGACTTATCCTTTCCCCCAGTGTAAAATCTTAGTATGTACTACAAAGTCAAGTGTCTTTTGGACAGGTTTTTCGCCCTTTTATCCCTTATCCTCTTCTCCCCATTGCTTTTGCTTGGGGTTATTTTAGTTGCCCTTGACGGGAAAGGAAATATAATCTTTGGACAAGAGCGTTTAGGTCAAGGCGGAAAACCATTCAAAACCCTAAAATTTAGGACTATGGACAGTATATCCGTTCCCTTCGACCTTGACAAATCCATATCCGCGCCCTCGGAAAATCGCATAACCGGGGTAGGTAAGTTTTTGAGAAAAAGTAAAATTGACGAACTTCCTCAGCTTGTGAATATCCTAAAAGGCGAAATGAGTTTTATAGGTCCCCGTCCCCTTCTTGCCGACTTTGACAAACGCTTTGAAGGTTGGGAGCGGAAAAAATACGAAGTAAAACCCGGTCTTTCAGGACTTGCGCAAATCAAGGGTGGTGCCTATCTCTCTATAAAAGGACGCAGTCTATACGACGTCTATTACGCTGAAAACCTATCCTTTTTCTTAGATTGTAAGATTTTTTTCAAAACCTTTGCCGTCTTGCTGAAAGGTGAAAACCGATGTATACAAGAGCCTGAAGAAGGCAAAATAAAGCCCTAACAAAAAACCGTCGCAAGGACGGTTTTTTATCTTTTGTTGAAATCCTCTTTTAAAATACGCAAGGTTGGGGTTATTTCCCTTTTGCAAATACTAAACTTTCCTCCCATCATCCACTTTTCGCCGTCAAGACAAAAGGCGGTGTTTTGAGGACAAGTTATATTCAGCTGGGTAAAGGGAGTAAAGGTGATTTTTTTGCCGTGTTTTTCCTTGGAAAATCCCATAAAGAAGGCGCGGAAAAAGGGGAAAAATAGTGCTATTTTTCCAAAAATACCCTTTGCCTTTGGCGTTTTGATAGCAAGCAAGAAAAGTTGATTGGGATCTTTTCCATAAAGGCGGTTGAAGTTGAAACCAAAACAGCGAGGGCTGTCAAGTATCATAACCAAGGTAAAATCCCCTTTTAGGTTTTTGTCATTCCAATTTAGTTGGCAAGGGATTTTACGCACCTTATAGGTTTTGAATGCCATTGCCATATAGGCGAAGATTTTAAAACGCTTTTTCGCCTCGGTCTTGGTGCGATAGCCAATTTCGGTGAAAGTTCCGCAAGCGCAAACGTAAGAAAAAAGTTTATCACCTGCTCGCCCTATCTTTTTTATAACAGAGGGCGCGTTTTTGATTTTCGCCTTTTCGTTGAAGGTACCGCAAGCGTAGTATAAAATTTCAATATCCATATCCTTGCAAAGGTTGAGGACGTTGTTTAAAGTGCCGTCGCCCCCTAAAACTACGATACGGTCAAATCCAAAAGGTGAAAAAACGTCGTAAGGAGAAGATAGGTGGACTACCTCAAAGTTTTCTCCACCAAAACTGTCGATAAGGTGAGAAAGGGGGATTTTTTCACGCCCCCCACTCATATCGTTTACCACAAAAAGGGTTTTCATCAAAAACCGAAGATCCCGCAAGAGGCATAGCCTACGCCGATGGCGGTAAGGATTAGGATTGCGGTGATAATCAAATTTCTTTTGGTTTCCTTTACGTTTTTATAAAGGATCAAAAGACCAAGTCCGGCGTTGGCGCACAAACCGCCTACGCAAGCGCCGAAAGAGAGGACGCCGGATACGTACAAATTAGCCAAAATAACCGAGGATGCGCAGTTGGGGATAAGCCCGACGACCACGGAAAGTAGCGGAGTAATATACCGTCCCGAGTGCAAAAGGGCAACCACTTGATCTTCGGCAAAGTGCATTATGGTACCGAAAATCATATTGATTGCAAAGACGTAAGCGAAGATTTTGAGGGAGTGAATAAGGGGGTGTAATAGATATTTTTTACACCAAACCTTGTTGAAACGGAACTTTTTCTTTTCTTCCTTTTCCTCTTCTTCGTGGTGGTGATGCTCGCCCTCTTCCCCTTCATCCTCGTGGTGATGATGCTGATAGCGTGAATGGTGGTGGGTACTTTTTGCCGAGTGGATTTCTTTGTAAGGTCCTTCAGCCTTGCGGTGTTTTTCGTTGCAGTCGGCGATTTCTTCCGCTACCTCGATTTCGTGCCTGCAACAGCCTACGTGTACTACCTCTTCGCAACCGCATTCGTCCTTGTGAAGGGCGACTTCTTCCCTACCCTTTTTGTAGATTAAATCCACCGCATAACCCATGGCAAGACCTACCACAAGCTTTATGCCCAAAAGGGGTAGAATTGATAAAATTTTGTCAGGATTGGAAAGAAGAATTGGCAATGCCTCGTCACTTGTTGCGATAAAGACGCCGATAACGGTACCGGCGGTTATATGCTTTTTGTTGTACATATCCGCGGCGATTACACTGAAACCGCATTGAGGGATAAGTCCAAAGCATACGCCCACAAGGGGGGACCATTTTCCCATATGTTGGATTTTGTGAGAGATTTTGCCCTCGAGAAGACCAATGATAAAATAGACAACCAGTACGATTGCCAGCACTTTCAAACTATCTAAAACAGCGTGTTCAAAAACGTGTAACATTGTTTCTCCTTCTTCTTTGGTGAAATTATTTTAGCACACGGCATTAAAAATGGCAATTTAATTTTATACTTTGCATTAGTTGGATAAAAAAGTTTAACTTTTGTTAAAAGAGTGTTATAATAATTTATTGAACGACACTTTTAAAGGAGCTTATTATGGTAAAAGTTGATGTTATTTCCGGATTTTTGGGTGCCGGTAAAACCACCCTTATTAAAAAACTTCTCTCTTCCGCTTTCAAGGGTGAGAAGGTTGTTTTGATTGAAAACGAATTTGGCGAAATCGGTGTTGACGGTTCTTTTCTCAAGGAAGCAGGAATTGAAATAAAAGAAATCAACTCTGGTTGTATTTGTTGTTCTCTCGTTGGCGACTTTGAAAAGTCTATGGAAGAAATTATCTCAAAGTTTGAGCCTGAAAGAGTTATTATCGAGCCAAGCGGTGTTGGTAAACTTTCCGATATCGTAAAGGCCATTGAAAAGGTTAAGGCAGACTTGCAACTTAACATTATCGCTACCGTTGCCGACGGCGGTAAGGTGGGTATGTATATGAAAAACTTCGGCGAGTTTTATATCGACCAAATTAAGCAAGCCAATACCATTGTTATAAGCAAAACCGACAAAATCAGCGAGGCAAAACTTCAAAAGGCGGTGGAAAACGTAAGAAGTATAAACGCTACCGCTACCTTGATTACCACAAACCTTGAAAGTTTGGATCACGACACCTTGTTGTCCGCTTTGCAAAGCGACGTGCATAAGGTTGACAGTCTTTTGGAAGAATTGAAGCAAGCCCATCACGAAGAGCATCACCACCACGACGGCGAGTGCCACTGCCACGGACATCACCACCACGACGAAGAGAGTCATTGCCACGATCATGACCACGAGCATCATCACGACCACGAGCACCACCACCATGACGAAGAGTGTCATTCCCACGAGCATGACCACGAGCATCACCATCATCATGACGAAGAGGGAGACTGCTGTCATCACCACGAGCATGGGGAAGAGTGCCATTGTCACGATCATGAACACGAGCATCATCACGACCACGAACATCACCACGAACACGAACATCATCACGAACACGGACATCACCACGCTGACGAAGTGTTTACCAGTTGGGGTGAAGAAACCGTTGTTTCCTACACTAAATCCGATTTGCAAAAGATTTTAGAAACCCTTGCTGAAGACGATAGAATTTTGAGAGCAAAAGGTTTGGTAAAGGGTGCTGACTGCGACAAGTGGTACTATTTTGATTTGGTTTGGGATGATTTCGAAATTCGCGAAGGCTCTCCCGACGTTTGCGGTAGAGTTTGCGTTATCGGGGCCCACGTAACGGAAGAAGAACTTGGAAACTTTTTTAGGAAGGCGTAAACTATGAAAATACCCGTAATAGTTATAAACGGAATTTTAGAGGCAGGAAAAACTTGGTTTTTAAACGACGCGATCGCTTGCGAAACCTTTATTGACCCCGAGGCAAGAGGTCTTATCTTGCAATGCGAATCCGGTGAGGTTGAGTTTGACGAAGACAATATGGTTGCTCACAACACCGTGGTTTATACCTTCGAGGATCAAAGCGAGTTTACCGAAGAAAAAATCGGAGAGTTGGTAAGAAAATATCACCCGGATATAATCTACGTTGAATCCAACGAAATGTGGGATTGGAAAACCATCGGCCTTCCCTCTTTCACCTACGTCGAACAACAAATTACAGTAATCGACGCATCCACCTTCAAGATTTATTTTAACAACATGCGCCAAAAGTTTGTGGACATGCTTGAGGATTCGGAAATCGTTATGATGAACCGTTGCGACGACGAAAAGGCCGTTTCCACCTTCAGACGTAACTTGAAGTTGATCAACCCCAACCTTATGTTTATGTTTTTCGATTCAAACAACAACTCGGTTACGTTATCCGAAGACTTGCCCTATTCTCTTGAGGGAAATCCCATCATCTTATCCGACGAGGACTATGGCGTTTGGTATATCGATACCTTCGAATCCCCTGCGAGATACAGAGGAAAGCGGGTAAAATTTTTGGCGGATTGCCGTACCGACCCACGACTTCCTAAAGATTATTTCGTGGCAAGCCGTAGGGTTATGACCTGTTGCGAAAACGATATACGAGACTTTGCCGTTGCTTGTCACAACAACACTACCACCCCTGTCAAAAATAAGTTTTGGGCATACTTAACCGCCGAAACTGTGTACCGTGAAATTGGCGGAGAGTTGCAAATGCACCTTGAAGTTTTCAAAATCACCGAAACCGATGCGCCCGACAAACCCGTTATCGGTTTAAACTAGACTATGGAAAAGAAATTGCTAAACAACTATCACACCCATACGACTCGCTGTAGGCACGCTTCGGGCACCGAAAGAGAGTTTGTCGAGCACGCCCTATCCCTTGGCATGACGACCTTGGGTTTTTCAGACCATACCCCCTATATTTTCCCCGGTGGCTACGTTTCATATTTCCGTATGAGGGAAAACGAGGCTGAAGATTATTTCAATACCGTAAGGGGATTGAAAGAGGAATACAAGGATAAAATCAAAATTCACGCAGGATTGGAAGTTGAGTATTATCCCGCCCTTTTCCCAAAACTTTGCGCTTTTTTGAAGGATTTTCAACCTGACTATTTTCTTTTGGGACAACACTTTACCGAAAACGAATACGATTCCTTTTATATCGCTCACTCCTTTTTCAAAAAGTCCTATTTGCAAGATTATCTAAGTCAAGTTACCGAGGCTTTGGACAGCGGACTTTTTACCTATCTTGCACACCCCGACCTTCCCGATTATGACGGCGGAGATAGCAAGGCCTATGAAAAGTTTGCCCTTGACCTTTGCGAGGCTTGCAAAAAAAGGAATATACCCATCGAGTTAAACCTTTTGGGTTTGAAAACGGGAAGACACTACCCCAACCCCGAATTTTTCAGGGTGGCAGGGGCTTTGCAAAATAAGGTTATTTTAGGTTATGACGCTCACCGCACCGAAGATTTTTCTATCCCCACCTTACAGCGTGCCCACGCTATGGTAGAAAAATACAACCTAAATTTGATCAACGACGTTGAATTGGTAAAACCTAAACTGTGATTATGAAACAAGTAGAAATTAAAGAAAAAACAATGTTGTTGAATGCCGACGGTACCCTAAACGCAAAGGGGTGGTCGAGGCGTTGTCTTGTGGATTACAACAAGGAAAACATAACGCCAAAATACCGCAAAAGATTGAAAGAATGGGATTTTTACCAAACTTCCAACGGCCATTTTATGGTGCAACTGAATTTTGCAAACATAACCTTGGGCGCGGCGGCAACTGCAAGTATAGTAAACCTTGATACGGGAGAAAAGTTCGAGTCCAGCGCTTTAGAACTTTTTACTGAAAAGAAATTTCAACTTGCATCAAAAACCGCAGAAGATATTTCTACTTTTGCCTATGCAAGAAAGGGTGTCTTTTTCGGGATTGAGGTGAAAGAGGATTGCAGATACCTCACCTATCGCGGAAAGTGTAAAGGCGAGCCTGTAGAAATTCACCTTGTGATGCATCACCTTAAGGATAATCAGTCCATAACAATCGTTACCCCCTTTGAAAATCCCAATCAGTTTTTCCTTACCACCAAATACAACTGTATGGCTACGGAAGGTTTTGCCCGTGTGGGTAATTTGAAAATTGATTTTTCAAAAGAGGATACCTTCTCGGTCCTTGATTGGGGACGTGGAGTTTGGCCTCATAAAAATTATTGGTTTTGGGGAAACGCATCTACTGTCATTGACGGCAAACCCTTTGGGTTTGAACTGACCTGGGGAATAGGAAAGGAAGACGGGAATACCGAAACTTGCCTTTTCTATGAAGGCGTCGCTCACAAAATTGGAAAGGTATCTTTGAAACACCACCCTAAAGAAGTGGGATATATGGAAAACTGGGAATTTGAAGAGGAAAACGGAAGACTTTCCGTCACCATGACACCCTTTTTCGACAACGTTTCAAACCTTGGTGTAAAAGGCGTTTTGGGTATGTTTTCCCATCAAGTACACGGACTTTTCAATGGTACCGCCATCCTTGACGACGGAAGAGTAATCACCCTTAAAGACGTTTACGCCTTTTGCGAATACGTAGAAAATTTGTGGTAAAATTTGAAGATTTATAACAAAAAAAGAAGTGATCGCTTTCACTTCTTTTTTATTATGCTTTAGGAGGTTTAGTCGTACCACCATTCCCAGTCCCAATGCCACTCGTCGTCGCTATCGTAATCCCATTCCCAGTCGTCAAGGTCGTCGTCGCGTTCTTGCTCCCAAGAATGTTTGAAATCGTACCACGAACTTGAAAAGTCATCTTCTTTATCCTCTTGCCATTGGTCGTAGTCAAAGTCGTCGTCCCATTTGTGATGACTGTCTTTATACTTGTCGTATCTTGCGGAATTGATATCTTCAATACTTGTATCCAAAATGTCAATTTCACTTATGACGTCAATTACGGGAAGAAGGGCGTTTTTGATATTGTTGTAGGCTTCTTCTAAAAGGGCGCGGATTTTGGGGTTGTGCTCTTCGTGTACCAAGTCTTTCAAGACGGTGGTTACTCGGTCGAAAACCTTTATGTTTTTGTTTCCTATCTTTTCCTCTTCGATATCTTCGAGATAGTCTTCCAATTCCTCAAGTTTACGCTCGTATTTATTCTTGTGGGAGTGGTCATCTTTATATTGATCCTCAATATCGTCTGCAAGTTGGTCAATAAACTCGGAGATAGCTTCAAGGAGATCGGCAAATACCGCATCTTTCATTTGCGCGGATTGTTGAGTAAGATTTTCTATCTTT
>JAEDHM010000045.1 GCA_016296985.1 Clostridia bacterium | reverse complement strand
CTTTTTGTGATTGCCTCGATGGGTTTTATATTTTATCCCTTGATAAGTATTGTTTTTTAGAATTTTGCCCTAAGTTCGATTAGTTTGCCGAGGACGGTAACGGGAAGGTCGGCGACTTCTTCCTTTGAGTAAAATAGGGGATTGAAAGTGGTGTTTAGGGGGATTAGCATAATTCCGCTTTCAGTTTTTGAAAACTTTTTGAGGGTTGCTTCTTCGTTTCCTACCAAAACTGCGGCGATTTCGCCATTGTCAACTTCGGGTTGGCGAGCGATTACCGCAACGTCACCATCGCAAATGCGAGGCTCCATTGATCTTCCCTGTACCTTCAAACACATAAGTTCGCGACCTTCTGCCAAAGCGCGGTCGATTTCTTCATATCCTAAAATATCCTCGGTGGCGTATATGGGGCTACCGCCTGCAATTCGACCATAGATAGGTACAAGTACGGTGTTGCCGGGATTTTCGTTTTTGCCAAAAAGATATTCAACGCTTACGCTGAAAAACCTTGCGATTTTTGCGGCGATTGTAAGGTCGGGTACGCTTATGTCAGATTCATAATTACTGAGGGCACTTCGTTGCAGACCGAGCAAATTTGCCAAGGCTTGCTGTGTCAACCCCTTTTCCTTTCTAAGTTGGGCAATGCGATTGTTTCTCATAATTTTCTCCTTTTAAGAAAGGTGAATACGATTTTTTTGGGCTAAGTCCTTTCTATATTTTCATTTTACCACACATTATACCCTAATATGTCCAATTATTTTCCCATTTGACCAATTTTTTGCCAATTTTGGTGTCAAAAGGGCATTTTTGCCAAAAAAAATGACTTTTACCACTTGACAAACTCCAATCAACTTGGCTATTATTTAATTGCGACAAGTAACTTGGCAAAAATAAAAGGGGGCAAAAGTTGTGAAAAAGAGGAAAAGTGAAGTTGAAACCTTGTGTAACGAGATTTTGGAAGATACCTTGGCGGTGCTTAGGCTTAGGATAGGACAGGTGCTTAGGGCCGAAGAGGAGTTGGACAAAATCCTTGGGGTTTTGGTGGAGAAGACAAAAGAGGGGGATTTTGGTGATATTACCAAAAAGGAGGTGAATGATCTTACTTCCGCCTTGAAGAGTTTGGGGCAGGTTAAGATTTCAGAACTGACCAGCCTTGCCTCGGCGGTAAGCGACAAGCTGTTGCCTAAAAAGGAGGAGGATGGTGGACTTAGACTTGAAGATTTCCTTGACTGAGGGAAGAAAGATTGAAAGCGTAAAAGATATAGAAGAGGCCCGACGGTCCTTGTTTGAGAGGACGGGGAATATGAGAAAAGATAGAGAATTTGTACGCTTGGCCTTTGAAAAGGCTCTTTCAAATCCCAATATTTTAAAGGAGATAAAGGAAGATCCAACTTGCTTGATTCAATCCGCCTTTACCGTGGTGGACAAAAATAAAAAAACCTTGCCTTTCTTTCTAAACGAGGTGCAAAAAGACTTTTTAAGGGTGTTTCGGGAGAGAGGAGGGGAAAAACCCTACTTCATTTTGAAGGGAAGGCAACAAGGTTTTACTTCACTGATTACCGCCATACAACTTGCCTACAGTCTTGTTACGAAAAACTTTGCAGGTCTTACCGTTGCTGACTGCGGAGATAACTCGGTTTCAATTTTCAACGACAAGGCGAAGAGGATTTATAACAATCTACCTTCCCTTTTGAAACCTCACGAGAAATACAACAGCGCCAAAGAGTTGTTTTTCGACAACCTCAACAGTAGTTGGCGTGTAGCCGTTGCAAGCGATGACGTGGGGCGAAGCAGGACGCTTAATTTCCTACACCTTTCAGAGGTTGCCTTTTACACCGTTGACCTTGGACGGTTGCAGGGTAGTTTGTTGGAAGCAACGGCAAAGGGAAGCGTGGTGGTTTATGAAACTACTGCAAACGGCTTTAACGATGCTAAAGCCTTGTGGGATAGCGGTTCGTGTATCAATTTGTTTTACCGCTGGTGGCAAACCGCTGAATATCGAGAAAAGGACTTGTCCTATCTTGAAACCAAGGACAAATGGCTTAAGACAAGGCTTGAATTTTTGAAGGGGGAAGGCCTTGACGATTATCAACTCGCTTGGTATGCGAGAAAATATCAAAGCTATTTGGACAAAAACATGCTGAAGCAAGAGTATCCTTGCAGTCCCGAGGATGCCTTTGTGGGAAGTAGTGAATGTTTGTTTGATAAGGAAGAATTGCTCAAACGACTTTCGGAGAGCGAGGAAAAAGGGGTAAGGGGAGATTTTAGGTACCTTAAAGCATACGACGAATTCGGAGCGCCCTATATATGGGATATTCGATTTCAAGAGGATGAAAAAGGGATGATAGTCCTGCATTCTTTGCCTGTCAAAGAGAAGGTTTCGGGGGGAGTGAAAAGCCGTGGCTACGTAATGGGTTGCGACACTGCCGGGCTTGGAGAAGATTTTTTTACCGCAAAAGTTGTGGACTGCAAAACACGAAAGACGGTGGCTACCCTTCGGGTAAAACACCTTGACGAGGACTTGTACGCCGATCAGCTTTATTGTCTTGGTAAAACCTATAACGACGCTTTAATCGCGGTGGAAACCAACTATAGCACCCTGTCTGCTCGACAGCTTGAAAGTTTGTCCTATCCAAACCTTTTCAGGCGTGAGCGAGGGGAAGGGCAAAGGCAGGTTGGGTTTGAAACAAATCTCAAGACTCGCCCCTTGATAATCGGTAATCTTATCGCATTGTTTCGCGAGGACAGTTCTATTGAGTGCGACAAGGAGACCTTGAGGGAGATGCTTACCTTCGTCAGAGGCAAAAACGGCAGAGGAGAAGCGGACAAGGGGTGTCACGACGACCTTGTTATGGCCCTTGCCATTGCTCAGTACGTGGCGAGTAGTTGGGATAAAGAGGTGGTGGAGCGAGAGGCTTGCGAGGACTTTTTATCAAAGCATTTCAATTATGAAAAGAAAGAAAAAAAATTATTATGGTAGGGCGTTGCCCGAGGGAGAAAAAATGAGATTAAGAAAAAAATACGAAGAACTTGAAAAAAGAGTAAAAGAACTTGAAGAAAAGGGAAGATTGCTTGAAAAAAGAGTGAGCGACTTTGAAGAGGCTTTGAGCAAAAAGCAGGTTTCCCAAAGAGTGGAGCAAGAGGATAGACAACTTGATATCATCAAGGAATACCTTTTGGGTAAAAAGGAGTAGCCTATGGAAATTACCCAATTATGGAAGGATTATCAGGATGGTAGAAGTTATCAAAATTCTCTTTCCTTGCAAAAGACCATTGAGGAAAACGTTCGCTTTTATCAAGGGGAACAGTGGGCACCCGTAACCGAGGCTACCGCTCACTTGCCCCGTCCCG
This sequence comes from Clostridia bacterium, assembly GCA_016296985.1. Lineage (GTDB taxonomy): Bacteria > Bacillota > Clostridia > Christensenellales > CAG-1252 > JAEDHM01. Next base: position 6,783 of record JAEDHM010000045.1, on the reverse strand, counting down.
TTATCAATATGGTAAAGATGATTGCGCGAAGCAAAAAGGCTGCTATTTTGTCAACGCCGGTACGCCTTGTGTATACCGCTGAAAACGACTCAATGGCAGGACAAGAGTTTACGGATTTCGCCTATTTTATACAAAAGGAGATGCGACAGGACGAGCTTGACAACAAAGCGATTAAGGACGGTTTGCTTAAAGGTAGTTATTTCTATCACTACTATTGGGATAAAAACGCAAAGGGTACTTTGGCGAAAAGCAAGGGCGGTTTGCGTTGCGACTTGATCGAGCCTTTGAATATCTTCTTTTCAAACCCTAATCTTCAAGACGAGCAAAAACAGCAGTGGATTATCATTGCTTCAAGGGAAGAAGTTTCAAAGGTAAAGGAAAAGGCGGATGAAGGAGTGGACTTGTCCCTTATCACCGCCGACGAATACGAGGGCGGAGATTACAGCGAGCAGGAAAACGCCGACCTTTGCACCGTTTTAACAAGATATTTCAAAAAGGACGGTGAAATTTGGTGCGAGCGTGGAACAAAGCGTGTGATTTTCAACGAGGCCTTTTCAATGACTCCGGACCTTCGAGTTGCAAGGAAAAACTTGGGACTTTCCGAGGGCGAGGAAGGAAAGGTAAAGGCGACTTTGTTCCCCATTGTCGCAGGCTCGTACGAGGAACGTGAACATTCAATTTACGGCATAAGCGAGGTTGAGGGGCTTATACCCAATCAAAAGGCTATGAACCTTACTATGGCTATGCAAATTTTGTCAACACAGCGTTTGGCTTGGGGCAAGTACATAGTCAAAAAAGACGCCTTGAAAAATCAGGATATTACCGACGAGCCCGGACAGGTTTTGGTGGACTATTCGGCAGAGGGCGAGGGTATCAAGCGTTTACACGAGCCCGGTTTTAGCTCGATGCCTTTGCAGATCGTCAACACCCTTGCGGACTTAAGCAGGACTATGGCAGGGGCAACCGACGTTATTATGGGCGACTACTACGCCGATTTGTCGGGTACCGCTATTGCAAGATTGCAGTCGCAAGCAAACCTTCCCATTGAGGAATTGAGAGGAAGATTTTGGCGAGCTAAAGAAAAACAAGGTAGAGTTTTGGAACAGTTTTTCAAACTTTACTACAAAGACGTGGTTTTCAAAGGGGAGAAAAGCAACGAAGTTTCCATTTTCGACGGAAGCAAGTACGCGGAAACGGAGTTTTCCCTTCTTATCGAGCCTATTTCGGGCACGAGAGCTTCGGCGGCAGGGGATATCAATATGCTTGACAACCTTTTGAACCGAGGGGATATATCCTTGTTGACTTATTTGGAAAATTATCCCGACGACGCTTTGTGTAACAAAAAGCAGTTGATCGAGGACGTAAAAAACAAACACGGACTTGAAGTTTTAGAACTTGGCAAAAGGCTTGAGGAAGCGGAAAATGCCTTGAAAGAAGCCCTAGACCGGGAGCAAGCAAGTAAAAAAGCCTTGGATTCAGTTGAATCCTTGGTAAAAGAAAATATGCGACTTAAAGAAACCTTGAGCGAAGTTTATCGTGATGCCGAGGACTTTGCAAAGATTATCGTCGCTAAATAGGGGGAATTATGGAAGATAAAATCATTACGGCGGAAAAGATTGAAAGCGGAGAAACAACCTCTCCGCAAGCCCCTTCTCTCGCCGTGGAAGGGGATAGTGAGGTTGTAAAAAACGAGGTAAAAGAGCAGAGCAAGGAAGACAACGCCCGCTTTGCCCGTGAAAGACGGGAACGAGAGCAACGCGAAAGATTGCGCAAGGCGGAAGAAAAGGGGAAAATCGACACAATTATTCAAACGGTTGGGAAAAATCCTTTCACCGGTGAAGAGTTGAAAGACGCCCTTGACGTTGAGGAATATCTTGCTATGAAATCCATAGCCGACGGCGGAGGGAATCCCCTTTTGGACTACGTGAAAAGTCAAAAGGATAGGTCTCGCCTTGAAGGTAAGGGAGCGCCCGATACAAAGTGGCTTGCAATGGATGCTAAGGAATTTGCCTCGAAGGTTTCGGAAGAGGAAAGAAAAGAACTTTTCAAGGACGAAATCTTCAAAGGGTTTGCCCTAAAATCTCTTGGAGTTTTGCCTATGAGTGAAATCTATCAAAACTATAAAACTTTGAAAGATCAAATTAGAAGCGAAGCGATAGCTTCTTTGAAAGAGGAAATGGCAAGAGAGGTGGCAAACGCAAAAGCATCTCCCGGTTCGTTGACGTCGGAAGTGGGGGAAAGTGATTTTTCCAAAGAGGAAATTAAAAAGATGTCAGTTGAAGAAATAGAGCGAAATTATGATAAAGTTATTCGCTCGATCAAAAGAAAATAAAAAAATAAAAATAAAAGGAGAAGAAAAAGAATTATATGAGTTATGCAAATTTTATACCTAACGTGTGGGCAGCAGGCATCAACAGAGAACTTTCAAGAACTTGCGTTTTTGCCGACGGTTGCCACAGTGAATTCGTGGGTCAAATCGGCAAAGCAGGGGAAAGTATTACCTTTGTAGGTTGCGGTAAACCCACCATCAGAACTATTGACAGACAAAACGCCAACAGTCCCATTGAAAGCGCAGAGGAAGTTGAGGATACTTCCGTCATTATGCCTATCAATCGTGTGTCCTATTTTAATTATAAGGTAGGCGACGTAGATAAGGCTCAGGCCATCGAAGGACTTATGGAAGCCTTGCAAGAGGAAACTACCGAAGGTTTGTCCAACGAAGTGGACAAGTATATCGCAAACCTCGCAAAAAGCGAAGAAGCAGTTTTGCTTTCTGCCTCCGCTTTTGAAATCAGTGAGGAAAACGTTATGCAAGTCATTGACGACGCCTTGGAAAAACTTTACAAAAACGACGTAAAAGACAGTACCTATATCGAGGCTATTTTGCCCCCTTATATGTATATGGCCTTAAAGCGTAAGTACGTGCACCTTGACACCGACAACAGTGAAATGCTTAAAAACGGCAAGGTGGGTATGTATGGCAAAGTGGTCATTAAGATGTCTAACAACGTGGCAAACGACGGAGAAAACGACTACGTTATGGTCCGTACAAAAAGAGCAATCGGCTATGCAAAACCCTTGACTCACACCGAGCCTTATCGTCCCGAAAACGGTTTTTCCGATGCGGTAAAAGGCTTTATTCTTTACGACGCAAAAATCTTGCGTCCCAAGGAAATGGTTGTTATCAAGTGCAAAAAGGCAAGCGCCTAAAGGAGGTAGTATATGGCATATTTGAGAGTTGACGTTCAGGAAATCAGCAGTAGAAATCTTTTTACAAACGCAAGAGCTTTTGACGGTATGACTATGGCTTTCGAAGGCGATGGTAGCGACTTCGGTTGCGAAATCCCCTACGGCGCAAGGGATGATAAATATCTTATCCTAATCCACAACGCCGGAAGCGGAAGCGCGAATATTACGGTAAAAGGCGGAAACGCTTTGCAGGGTGGTAAGGATTTGACTTTTGTCCTTGACGAGGGCAAGTTTACACTTTTACAACCTGACAGCGGAAGATTTAAAAACGTAGACGGAGAGTATAAGGGCAAGGTGGTTGTTACCGCCGGCTCGGCAAACGTGAAAGTTGCCGTATTCCGTTTACCTTAATACTTAGGACGAGGGGGAAATTTCCCCCTTTACCGTCCGAAGGAGGATTATATGACATTGGGAGAAATTAAAATCGAGGCTTTGAAGCTTATGTTTGCCGAGGTAGGCGACCTGTCTTATTGTGATATCGAGGAATTGGAAAACAGTTTGGACTACGGCGTTTATCTTAGGCGAATGAACGGCAGTATAAACAGAGCCTTTGGAAGAATTGAAAACGTGGGCGCGGTGCCTTATAGGATATACAAGCTTAAGGAAGAGGAAGGGGAAACCACTCATTATTACGCAAAATACAATTTGCCTACCCTTATACCCGACTATAACCGCTTGGAAAGGTTGGTAAGAGAAAAGGGCTATAGCTATAACGGAAACGCCGCTTATTGCATGGAAGGGGAAACCTTGGTGTTGCCTCGAATGAAGTTTAATGAAAGTTATACCGTGATCTATTCACCTAAAATTGCAAGGGTTACCGAGGAGGATAAGGGGGATAAGATAATCGACCTGCCCGAAGACGTGCTTGCCATAATTCCCTACTTTGTGAAAGCGGACGTTTACGAGGAAGAAGAGCCTTCACTTTCCGCAAATGCCAGGGCGTTGTTTGAGCAAAACCTTAAAGAACTTGCAAGAAAGCAAGAGTCGAGGATATATGCGGTTAATTCCCTTTACGGGGGTTGCCTATGAGCAAAAGCGTTGCCCTCTCGAAAAGAGAGGAAAAAAGATATACCTTATATGGGTTTAGGGGGCTTGACCTTGCTTCTTCCGAGGGGGAGATTGCAGGATATCGCAGTCCTAACAGCTGTAATTTTGTAAACGAAAACGGAATCAACAGAAAACGAAAGGGGTGGAAACAGTTTTACGGCTTTGAAAACTCGGTGTACAAGGCCTCGGTTGACGGGCTTTTTACCCTTGAGAAAAAGGGTGGCAATTATCTTTTGGCTTACGTGAGTTTTTACCACAAAACCTCGAAAATACCCTCGGTTGAAAACAAGGAAAAGGGAGTTTTTGCTTTTAGCACCTTTATGCTGAGAGGGCCTAGCGGTACTTTTTACGACGCTCTTGAGGATAAAACGGAGATTAGGGCAAGACTTTTGCCTAAAAAACCCAATATGTATTTGTACGGTAACAAGGCGTATTTTATGGGCATGGGCGACTTTTTGGTCTTCGATAAGGAGAATATGACTTTTAAAAGAGTGGAAGAAGATGAAGAAACCTACGTCCCAACCACAACGGTAAGCGTTGACAACGATAGTGTTACGGATACGGTGAGGGCGACTTTGGAAGAAGTCAACGTCCTAACCAGAAGAAGAAAAAACACGTTGGTGGGCGTTGATCAGGTTGGGGAAGCAGAGGTTGGAGAAGAAAATCCTTTAACCTTTACCCTTGACAGTCAAATTTCCGCTTTCGACAAGGTGAATGTGAAAATTGAAACAAGAAATTTGGCGGGCACAGTGAGGGAAATCAAACTTTCCCAATCCCTTTTAGATGCGGAAAGAAACCTTGCTTTGAAGGATAAAATCGGAGGAAAAACCCTCAATTTTAAGGAAAGCGCACTTGAAACTTTGCCTGAATACTTAAGCGGTTTTATCACTACGCAACCTTTAATCATTTGTTCCGACGGCTACTTTATGTTGGAGCAAAATGAAAGGGGAATCAACTTTTTCTACGTTGGAGATTGCTATACCGAGGATAACGCAAAGGGGAAACGCCCCGACGATTATCAAGGAGAAGATATTATATCCTTGATTTTGCACGGTCAAGTTTTGGACGCTTTGTCAAGTTTTCAACTGCCTGACGGAAGCGGAGAGGTGATTTGGATAAATGAAAAGGCCTTTGCGCCTCTTACCTTGTATAGCCTTTTATACAGCGGTCTTACCTGCAATTTGCCTACCTACGATAGATACCTTTACGGCGCCGATAGGGAAAGCGGTATAAATACCCTTTGGGGTGAATTGGTGGGAAGTTATCCTTGCTATCACTCTATAAAAATTGTCAAACCTTGTCTTGGAGCATTGGCGGATTTGTCCAATATTACGGTAGAATTTTCCACCCCTTACAAGGGCGGAGAAAGTGATACGGCAAGTATGGAGTTTGGGGTGATTTACGGTGAAAAGGGTAGACGAAACCGCTTGTTTTTCAAGGGGAAAGAGGAGAATATCTTGCGTTTTTCGCAGATTGGAGATTTCTCCTACGTACCTGCGCTTTCTTACGTAATATGCGGTGGCTCGCAAAGTGAGATAAGCGGACTTATGCCCCTTGACGACTATTCCCTTGCGGTGTTTAAGAAGGGCTTTGACTCGAAGGTGTATATCTTGAAGGAATATCCCCTTGAGGGGGAAAATCTTTCGCAAACCGCTTTCTACACTAAAAGCGGACACGTAGCGGAAGGGTGTGTTTCTCCTCGTTGCGTTGCAAATTTTGGGGGCGATTTTATCTATCTTTCCCAACATGGGGTGTACGGTCTTAACTCTTCGGGAGATACCTCGGAGACAAGGCGTTTTTCCGGCTTGAGAAGTAGGCTTGTAAATCCTTCCCTTGAAAAGGAAGATTATACTACCGCTTCCCTTTATCTTTTCGGCAATCGACTGTTGCTTTCTTATGCAAACGGTAATTGCTATCTTGCGGATAGTGGATTTAAGTTTTCAGAAAAGGCGGACGGGGATTCCTTTAACTACGAGTGGTGGAAGTTGGAAAATATTCCCATCAACTGCCTAACCGAGGAAAATGGCGAAGTCATCTTTGGCACTACCTTTGGGGGAATTTGTAGATTTGACAAGGGGTTTGTTGATCAAAGTTGGACTTTGGGCGGAATTGGCGAGCTTGCCCTTTCAGGCGATGGCAAAATAAGTTTTAATCCTAAACTTTGCGATTTTGAGGAAGGGGATACCGTCATTGTTAGCGGACCCTTTGGACAAGACGAAGAAGGGGGCGACTGCTACGCCTTGCTTGCTGACGGCGACAAGTGGTTTGACGAAGCGGAAATTTTGAAGGTTGAGGAAAGGCGTATTTTCGTTGCCCCTCCTCTGTTGAGCAAGTTTTATACGGGACGAGAGGTGCTTGTTGATAGCGGTGGAAACAATGACTGGGCCTATTACGTAAGAGATTTGGACGAGGAAAGTTGCAGTTTTCTTTTGGTTGACAAAAACGGCAAAATTTGATAAAATTTTGACAAAGAAAAGGGAGTAGCTT
>JAEDHM010000044.1 GCA_016296985.1 Clostridia bacterium | reverse complement strand
GGAAGCAATCTTCTCATTTTAGATGAAGGGGCAAAGGACGCCTTATCCTTTAAAAACCTTCAAAATGTGAAGATTGAAGGGGACCGTGTTTTTGCCGAAGCAGGCGTTCCCTTGTCAAAGTTGGCAAAACTTGCCTTAAATAACGGTTTAAGCGGACTTGAGTTTGCCACTTCAATCCCGGGGACTGTAGGGGGCGCAGTATTTGGAAATGCAGGGGCTTTCGGACAAGATATATCTTCCCTTATCCAAAGTGTAACGGTAATCCAAGAGGGGGAGATAAAAGTCCTTGACCTTGAAAACCTTAAATTTGGGTATCGAAAGGGGATTGAAAAAACTATCCTTTCCGTTCAACTAAAATTGTCCTATGGGGAGAAGAGCGTAATTGAAAAAAGGATTGAAGAATACAAACTTTATCGAAGGAAAACCCAACCCGTAGGGAAAACTTTCGGAAGCGTATTCAAAAGATATAAGGGTATATCACCTGCCGTGTATATTGAAGAAACCGGGCTGAAAGGTATGGTTTATGGTGGCGCGAAAATATCCGAAAAGCATTGCAATTTTATAATCAACGAAAAAGGAGCAACCTCGCAAGAGGTACTCTATCTTGTAAAAACTATTGAAGACAAAGTAGGCGTACCCCTTGAAAGAGAGTTTAGGATACCGCCAAAATGAGCGAAACTGAAAGGATTAGACAAGAGATTAAAAACAGCGTTGTCAAGCAAGGCGAAGAAGCCGAGGCTTATCTTTCCGCGCTTATTTTAGCAGGGGGTGAGTTGGATATTGTACGACGGACTCTTGAGTTTATCTCCGTTGACGGCGATATCGCCACTGATTACTGTCGTATCGTTGCAAGCGTGTGCGGAGCTATGCCCGACTTAGAGGTAAAAAAGCCCTACGACGGAAGGAAAAAACAGTTGTATATCGCAACTTTACCGCAAGTCCAAAGTGAAAACTTGCTTTCAAAATTGGGGATTATGGATTTTGATAGCGAGGGAAATTTGATAAGCTTAGGTTTGGGCGTGCCTCAAAAAATCGGCAAAAAGGACAGGCTACTCTCCGCCTACGTCAAGGGACTTTTCCTAATGTGCGGACGGTTGTTTATCTACGATACCTCTTGCCGAGCCGAGCTTGTGTTTTTAAGTAGAAACGCTTGCGAGCGTATAAAGGAACTTTTAGAAAATTTAGGTCTTAAAACCGCCTTGAAATATGATGAAAAAAAGGACAGCTTTAAAATCGTCATAAAGGCAAGGGAATCGGTTTTAGACCTTACCGCCCTTTTAGGGGCAAATCAAGTATACTTCAAATGGTTTGACAAGTTGATCGAGCAACAAGAAACCAACCGTGTTTTACGGCAAGCAAATTGCGAGGCTGCCAACGCCGACAAAGAGGCTATGGCGGCGGTAAAACAAATGGAAGACATAAACCTTATCAAGGAAAAGGGAAAATTGGCAAGTTTGCCCAAAGGTCTTCGAGAGTTTGCCGAATACCGACTTGCCCACCCCCTTGACAGTTTAAGACAAATTGCAATCAGCCTAAACATAAGCAAAAGCGGAATTTACCACAGAGTAAGAAAACTTGCGGAAATTGCTGAGATTATAAGGAGCGAAAGATGAAACCCTTTGTTCACCTTCACGTACACACCCAATATAGCCTTTTGGACGGAGCGGCAAAAATAAGCCAACTTTTCGTCCGTGCCCGAGAACTTGGTATGCCTGCCGTCGCTATGACCGACCACGGTAATATGTACGGCGCAATCGAGTTTTATGAAACCGCGACAAAATCTTGGGAAGACTACGTTAAAAATATTATATACCAAGAAAAAAGCGAAGATTACAAAAGAAGAAAGGCTGAAAATCCCGGTCTGGAAGAAGATGCTCCCGATAAGGACGAAATAAAACTAACCAAAGAAGACAAAGAAAGGTTTAAGGACAAATTCGTAAAACCTCTTATCGGTTGCGAATTTTACACCTGCGCAAACCATCTTGACAATACGGGAAAACAAGAAACCTATCACCTTGTGTTGATAGCGAAAAACTTGACGGGATATTACAACCTTTGCAAACTTAACGCAATCGCCTGGACTGAAGGCTATTATTACCATCCTCGTATTGATAGAAAAGTTTTGCGTGAGCATAGCGAAGGTCTTATTTGTTTGACCGCTTGTATTGCAGGAGAAATTCCCCGCACGCTTTTGAAGGACCAGCCCGATTCTTATCAAAAGGCAAAGGAAATCGCCAAGGACTTGAAGTCGATGTTTGACGAAGGCGATTTCTATTTTGAGGTACAAGATCACGGTATACCCCTTGAAAGAAAGTGTATGCCCCTAATCTTTAAGATGGCGGAAGAAATGGGATGTAAGGTTGTAGTAACCAACGACGCTCACTACACCTATCCCGAAGATGCCGAAATGCACGACGTTTTGCTTTGCATCAATCAAAACCGCTACGTTGACGAGCCCGGCAGGGATGAGGTAAGCGACCTTCCCGATTCTGAAGCTCGAAAGGGTAGACTCAAATTCCGTCCCGGATTTTACGTCAAAACCGTAGAAGAAATGGAAGCTTTGTTCCCCGAGCATCCCGAGGTTATAACAAACACCCTTGAGGTTGCCGAAAAGTGTAACGTTGAAATTCCATACAAGCAAAAACTTTATCCTAAATACTATCCGCCGGATGGCTCTGCGCCCAACGATTATCTTGTAAAAATCGCTTACGAAGGCTTGAAAAACCGTTACGGTACCTTGACTGAGGAAATCAAAACCCGAGCCGATTACGAGCTTGGTGTTATCACTTCTCTAGGTTGGGCCGAGTATTATCTTGTCGTTTGGGATTTTATACGCTATGCCCGAAGCATTGACGTACCCGTAGGCGCAGGTCGTGGTAGCGGTGTAGGAAGTATTATCGCTTACGCCATCGGTATCACCAACGTAGAGCCTTTGAGATATAACCTTCTTTTCGAGCGTTTCCTCAACTCTGAGCGTGTATCAAGCCCCGACTTTGATATCGACTTTTGTTCAAAAGGTCGTGAAAAAATTATACAATACGTTATCCAAAAATACGGTGTTGACAAGGTTACCCAAATTATTACCTTTGGTACTCTTGCCGCAAAACAAGCTATAAAGGACGTAGCCCGTGTTTACCGTGTGCCTTATTCCGACGTGGACAGAATTACAAAAACCATACCTGACGTAAAAGGTAAGGCTACCATAAAAGGTATTTTGGGAAAAGACCCCAATCACCTCGACCAACGTTCCGCCGACCTTGTTGCAATGTATGAAAGAGAACCTACCATAAAAAAGGTTATGGATATGGCGGAAAAGGTTGAGGGTATGCCTCGAAACACCGGTATGCACGCTGCAGGCGTTGTTATTTGCCGAGAGGTGGTAAGCGATTACGTACCCTTGCAATCTAACGGAAGACCGGGACAAGCATCTCGTATCGTTACAACCCAATATCCCAAAGACCAAGTAGAAGCCTTGGGCTTGCTTAAAATGGACTTTTTGGGACTTACCAACTTGACCGATATCAAGTACGCAAAGCAATATATCAGAAAAAACCACGGGGTAGAGGTTGACTTTTCAAAATTGGGATATGAGGATCCTGCCGTTTACGAACTTATATGTTCAGGGGAAACCGACGCGGTATTCCAACTTGAAAGTATGGGAATGAAGAGGTTTATGCAACAACTTAAACCCTCTTCAATGGAAGATATCATTGCAGGTATTTCCCTTTTCCGTCCCGGTCCTATGGATTCTATCCCTGCCTATTTGGCAAACAAGGAAAATCCTGACAAAATTACCTATCTTGACGAAAGACTTCGTCCTATTCTCGAAATGACTTACGGTTGTATCGTTTATCAGGAACAGGTTATGCAAATCGTTCAAAAGGTAGGCGGTTATTCTTTGGGCCGTGCGGATATGTTGCGCCGTATTATGAGTAAGAAAAAACAGAAGGAGATGGAAAAGCAAAAGAAAATCTTCTTCTACGGTACTGCAGGCAACCCCGAGAAAAAGGAAACCCCTGTAAAAGGCGCATTGAACATGGGTATGAGTGAAGAAAATGCGGAAAAACTTTACCACCAAATGGCAGAGTTTGCAAAATACGCCTTCAATAAATCCCATGCTGCGGCATATGCGGTAGTTGCGTATGAAACCGCATATTTGAAGAAATATTATCAACACGAGTTTATTACGGCGGTTATGAACAACCGTTTGGATAAGCCGGATGAAATCAAAAAGTATACCGGTTATTTACGCTCGAAGGGTATAAACGTATTACCTCCCGACCTCAATAAAGGCGACGTCTATTTCTCTACCGATGGCGTTGTAGTTCGTTTTGGTTTGGCAAGCATAAGAGGCGTAGGCGAGGCGGCGGCTCAAGCCCTTATCGATGAAAGGGACAAAAACGGCCCCTTCAAAGACTTACACGATTTATATCACCGTATGCCCTCTTCCGCAATAAACAAAACCCTTATGGAAGGTATGATAAAAGCGGGTGCGTTGGACTTTTTCGGGGAAACGAGAAATACTCTACTCAACAACTACGAGCGTATTCAAACCGCTGTTGCAGAAGAGCATAAGAGAGAGGAAATCGGTCAACTTTCTATGTTCGATATGTTTGGCGGTGAGGATGAAAATCCTATGAGCGACGTGGTAGAACTCGTTCGCTTGCCCGAGTTTTCAAAGGACGTAATGCTTGACTTTGAAAAGACTGTTTTGGGCGTTTATATTTCAGGACACCCTCTTGACAAATACGTTTCTTTCTACGATCAACGCATCTTCAAACTTGGCTCCCTTATTCTTGAGGACTACGAGGAAGGGGAAATCCACGTGGATAGCGAAGAAGAGGAAGGCTCTGTCCATTACGACCCTTCCTTTGACGGACAAACCGTTACCTTGGGCGGTATGGTAAGCGAAATCACAAAAAAGGTTGATGCAAGCGGAAACGAGAGGGCAATCGTAAAATTTGAGGACGTTGACGGAAATATCGATCTATTACTTTTCGGCGGTACCTATCAAAAGTATAAAGAGCTTTTGCGTATAGGTTTAATAGCAAAAGTGACGGGTACTTTCCGTTTGAGAGATAATAAGTACAGTTTCTTTGTGAAAAGAATCGAGCCTTGGGCAGTTGATGATACTCAAGAAAAAAAAGTAGAGGAAATTCCTGATAGCGTATTCAGCGATTATATGGATATTCCTACACCCAAAAAAGTGGAAAAACCCCTTCAAAAACCCTTTGAAATGAAGAAAAAAGTTATCGTAACTTTAAAGTCAAAACAGGGCGAATCCACCCAAAAGGTCAGAAAACTTTTGCAAAAACATAAGGGCACCTTCCCAGTGATCCTAATCGTTGAGGGGCAGACCTTTGAAATGCGTGACGGTTGCGACCTAAGTGAAGCTTTGTTGAACGGAATTTACGACGCTGTGGATATTGACGGCGGTGAAAATCTCAATATTATAAATATTGACTAAAAAAATATACCTTTATTTCCTTGCGAGGAAGGTGGGGTTTTGATATAATGACTGTGAAAAGGAGCAGTATATGAAAATAGCAGTTTTAACTTCCGGTGGCGATGCTCCCGGCATGAATGCAGCAATCAGGGCGGTTGTAAGATACGCCGACTACTACGATATCGAAGTTTATGGCGTCGAACGTGGCTATGCAGGACTTATTGCAGGCAATTTGTCTATTATGTCCCGTCGTAGCGTTTCCGACATCATTCAACGTGGCGGTACAAAATTGAGAACGGCTCGAAGCGCCGAATTCGAAACCTACGAAGGACAAAAGCAAGCGGCAAAAGTTTTGTCTTTTTACGGAATCGACGGTTTGGTCGTAATTGGTGGCGACGGATCCTTTAGGGGCTTGCAAGCTATCTCGAAAAACTTTGGCGTTAAGGGTGTTGGTATTCCCGGCACCATTGACAACGACCTTAGTTATACCGACTATACTTTGGGATTTGATACTGCGGTAAACACTTGCGTTTCCGCAATCAACAATTTGAGAGATACCATGTCCTCTCACGACCGCGTTGTGGTTGTACAAGTTATGGGTCGCCGTTGCGGTGACTTGGCTTTGTACTCTGCATTGTCCGGTGGTGCCGAGGTCGTTATGGTTCCTGAGCATAAAACCGACTACGACAAAATTTCAAGAAAGCTTTTGAAAAACGTTGAAAAGGGCAAGCAATCGGGCATTATCGTTCTTGCCGAGGGCGCATCTCCCCTTGACGAAGTAGTCTCTGAATTGAAAGCTAGGACGGGACTTTCCTTCCGTTCAATCGTTTTAGGTCATCTTCAACGCGGTGGCGCGCCGTCAATGGCAGACCGTGTTTTGGCAACACGAATGGGCGCAAAGGCGGTTGATTTGTTGCGTGACGGCATGGTTGGCGCAAGGGTAGTCGGAATTAAGGATAACGCCATAATAGATATGGATATTGAAGATGCATTAAACGTACCTCGTCACACTAACGAGGCGTTGTACGAATTGGCAAACATTGTCAGTAGATAATTTTTTTGGAGGTTTTTATGAAAGGATTAAAGGGCGCTTTAATTTTCGGTCAATCGGGAGGTCCTTCTTCCGTTATCAACAGTAGCGCAGCAGGCGTTTTTATCGAAGCGTTAAAACACAGTGACGTAATTACAAAGGTTTACGGTGCTCATCACGGTATAAAGGGTATTTTGGACGAGGATTTCTTTGATATCGGTCAAGAAGATATGAAAGAATTAGAATTGTTGAAAAACACTCCTTCTTCCGCATTGGGTTCTGTACGTTATAAATTAAAATCTCCCGACGTTGACGAAACCGATTACAAGCGTTTGCTTGAAGTATTCAAAAAATACAACATTCGTTATTTCTTCTACAACGGCGGAAACGATAGTATGGACACTTGCAACAAGGTAAGCAAGTATATGCAAAAAAGCGGTTGGGATATCAACGTAATCGGCGTTCCCAAGACAATTGACAACGACCTTTACGGTACCGATCACTGTCCCGGTTATGGCTCCGCTGCAAAATACGTTGCAACTTCTATTATGGAATTGAAACTTGACAGCACTGTTTACAACACCGGTATGTTCTGTATTATCGAAGTTATGGGCAGAAACGCAGGTTGGTTGACCGCTGCAGCTCAATTGGCAAGCTATGCAGGTTTGGGTGCTGATTTGATCTACCTCCCCGAAACTCCCTTTGATATCGACGAGTTTTTGGCAAGCGTTAAAAAGGTTCTTGATGCAAACGACAACAAGTGTATGGTTGTTGTAAGCGAAGGTATCCGCAACGCTGAAGGAAAATACGTTGGCGAATTTACCGCAAGCAAAACCGACTTGTTCGGCCATGCTCAACTTGGTGGCGTAGGCGCAATGCTCGCTCAAATGGTAAAAGAAAAGTACGGCGTAAAGACTAGGGCAATCGAGTTTAGCTTGTTGCAAAGATGCGCAGCGCACCTTGCTTCAAAGGTTGACGTTGAAGAGGCTTTCGCATGCGGTAGCGAAGCGGTAAAGGCTGCAATCAACGGCGAAACCGACAAGATGGTTTGCCTTATCAGAGAAGAAGGAAAGGACTACGTTTGCAAGCCTCAACTTATGGACGTTGCCCTTGCTGCAAACACCGAAAAGAAGATTCCCGAATCTTGGATTTTGCCCGCAGGTCAAGGCTTGACTAAGGACTTTGTCGACTATGCTCTTCCCTTGATTCAAGGGGATTGCAAGGCTCCTTTAGAAAACGGTTTGCCTCGCTTTGCAAGACTTAAAAAGGTTCAAGCAGGCAATAAATAATTTATCCAATCAAAAAGAGGTTAGGGCTTATGTATAAAAATATTTTGGTTACAGGCGGAACAGGTTATATCGGAAGTCATACCGTGGTCGAACTTATCACCGCAGGTTATACTCCCATAATCGTTGACAATCTTTCAAACAGTAAAGCGGATGTCGTGGACAGAATTGAAAAAATTACAGGTGTACGTCCTGCCTTCTATCCCTACGATATAAACGATGCCGAAAGTTTGAGAAAGGTTTTTTCCTCTCACAAAATTGATTCGGTAATCCATTTTGCAGGACTTAAAGCGGTTGGCGAAAGCGTTGCTTTACCCCTCAAGTACTACAGAAACAACATTACGGGTACGGTAACCTTAATCGAGGTTATGAAAGAATACCAAGTAAAAAGTTTGGTATTCTCTTCTTCCGCAACCGTTTACGGTGATCCCGAGGTTGTTCCCATAACTGAAGAGGCAAAGGTGGGCGGTTGTACCAATCCTTACGGCAAAACGAAATATTTCATTGAAGAAATTTTGAAGGACGTTTACGTTTCGGACAACAGTTTCGACATAGCTCTTCTTCGTTATTTCAATCCCGTTGGTGCGCACGAAAGCGGTTTGATTGGTGAAAACCCCAACGGTATTCCCAACAACCTTATGCCCTATATCACTCAAGTTGCTATTGGCAAAAGACCTCATCTCAACGTTTTCGGAAACGATTATGACACTCACGACGGAACGGGTGTAAGAGATTATATTCACGTTGTTGACTTGGCGAAAGGTCATATTTGCGCCTTGAAAAAACTTGAGAAAGAGGCAAACGGAGTGTTTATCTACAACCTCGGAACAGGAAAGGGCTACAGCGTTTTGGATATGGTAAAGGCTTTCAGCAAAGTTTTGGGAAGACCTTTGCCTTATCAAATTGCTCCACGCAGAGCAGGGGATATAGCAACTTGCTATGCAGACCCTACTTTGGCTGAAAAAGAACTTGGATTTAAGGCAGTTTACGACCTTGAGAAAATGTGCGCTGACAGTTGGCATTTTCAACAGTGTTTGAAGGACGAGGAATAAAAGTGGAAGTAAAAGATACCCTTGTTTTATCAATTCGAGACGTAGGAATGAACGGTGAAGGCATTGGCGAAAGCGATGGCTTCACCTTTTTCGTGCCTTACGCATTGAAGGGGGAAGAAATCAAAATCGCCGTTGACAAAATAAAGGGAAATTTGGCTTGGGGGCATATCATAAAAATGCTTAAACCCTCGCCTTTAAGGGAAACTCCTCTTTGTCCTCTTTTCGGAAAATGCGGAGGTTGCGATTTTCAGCATATCTCCCTTGAGGAAGAAAGAAAGATAAAAATGCAAAACCTTGAAACGGTAATGAAAAAGGCAGGGATAAATTTTCCTATTTCTCCCATTGTTGGAGGTAATCCCTACTATTACCGTAACAAAATGGCGTTACCTTTCGGGATAAGAGATGGAGAAATCGTCCTTGGATTTTTCAAAGAGGGGACTCATAAAGTTATTCCTCTAACTCCCGACAAAAAGGAAAGTTGTTGTCCTTTACATACCAATCAATTTAACAAGGTTATAAAATGCGTATTAGACTACGCAAAGGAAAACTCACTTTCCGTTTACAATGAAAAAAGTGGAAAAGGTTTGCTCCGTCATCTTGTAGCAAGACTTGTAGGCGACAGCTTTTCTATAGTTTTGGTTATCATTGGAAACAAACTTCCCAAAAGTGAAAAACTTATTTCCAAACTTAAGATGGAGTTTGCAAATTTCTCTCTTGCTATTTCCGAAAATACAAAAAGAAACAACGTAATTTTTGGAGACAATCTCACAACCTTGTACGGAAGTGAAAAGTTAGAATACAAAACGGTAGGCATAAAAGCCGAGGTTTCTCCCTTGTCTTTTTTGCAAGTCAACACCCCTATCGCTGAAAAGGCCTATCAAAAGATATTGTCCTACGTAAAGGAAGACGCCTACGTCATAGACGCTTATTCAGGTACCGGCGTTTTGACGGTTATGCTTGCCCAAAAGGCAAAAAAAGTT
The DNA here is from genome assembly GCA_016296985.1 of Clostridia bacterium. GTDB lineage: Bacteria > Bacillota > Clostridia > Christensenellales > CAG-1252 > JAEDHM01. The sequence goes on along the minus strand of JAEDHM010000044.1, from coordinate 345 downwards.
TTGGGTATCGAGATTATTCCTTCCGCTGTTGAAAATGCAAACAAAAATGCAAAACTCAACGGATTTGAAGAAAAGATAACCAATTACTGCGGAGATACCGCCAAAATTTTACCTCAAATCATAAATGAATATCAAAGGGATGAAGGAGATAAAGTGGTGGTATTCGATCCACCTCGTCAAGGTGTTGCAAAAGAAGTTTTAGAATCCGTAATATCTGCTGGAGCGGATAGCATAATCTATCTATCCTGCAATCCTGCAACTTTGGCTAGGGATTTGGCGATATTGAAAGAGAACTATCAAATTTGCGAAATCACCCCCTTTGACTTTTTCCCTCGCACACGTCAC
>JAEDHM010000172.1 GCA_016296985.1 Clostridia bacterium | reverse complement strand
ACCTTCCCTAACTTATAGTACAAACAATCATTGCAACATATTTTTCCTTATGCTATAATAGTAGACGGAGGCAAAAAATATGGATATAAACAGATACATTCTTCCCTCACAGCAAACTTTTTTGGAAAGCGCAAACTATCAAGTTTTGCAACTTGTCGCAGGCGGTAGCCGTAACAACGTTTTGACTTTTATGGACGTTCTTTCCGCAAACATAATCAACACTCGTCAAATCAAAGTTGTTTTCGGCAGAAAACTTTCCTTCCAACCTCAAGGCCTTTTCGAACTTTCCGTTTCCTTTGGCGCAATACTCACCTTCAAAGAAGGCGGTTTCGAGGCGGAGGATTGGACCTCTTTCGATTTGTCAAAAGAGATTATCAACAATTCCCCCAACATAGTAAACAACTTGGCGGCGCGTACCTCTTTGCTTATAAGTCAAATTACCGCATCTTTTGGGCAAAACCCCATCATCACTCCGCCTACATTCCATAAAAACAATAAATAAGGAGTAATTTATGATTGATGAAAGAATAAACAAACTAGCAAGCCTTTTGGTAAACTTTTCTTGCAAGGTACAAAAGGGAGAAAAGGTTTTAATAGAGGCTATAGGAATAGACAACCTTTTGCCTATCGCCTTGGTTAAAGAAGTGTATAAGGCAGGCGGTTATCCTATCGTTCACCTTATCGACCCTCAAATTAGGCGCGAGCTTATCAAGGGAATGACCAAGGAAGAAGCCGAGCTTATGGCAAAACACGAAAGCGCAAGAATGGACGATATGGATGCATATATCGGTATCCGTGGCGGTTTGAACGCCTATGAAAACGGCGACCTTCCCTCAGAGCAAAAGGAAATCGAATTGAAGTATTATTACACTCCCGTCCACTACGACAGGCGTGTAAAGCACACAAAATGGGTTATTTTGCGCTATCCTACCCCTTCCTTTGCTCAACTTGCAAATATGTCAACCGAGGCTTTTGAAGAATTTTATTTCAACGTTTGCTTGCTTGACTATCAAAGAATGGCGGATGCGATGACTCCCCTTGTAAACCTTATGAACAAAACCGACAAGGTGCGCATCGTTGCCCCCGGTACCGACCTTTCCTTCTCCATAAAAGGTATCCCTGCAATCAAGTGTAGCGGAACTTGCAATATCCCCGACGGCGAAGTTTATACCGCCCCCGTAAAGGATAGCGTAAACGGCGTTATTCGCTACAACACCCCTTCCCCCGAAAGCGGTATTTGTCACGAAAACGTAACCCTCACCTTCAAGGACGGCAAAATTATTCACGCAACCTCAAACTTTGAAGAAGAAATCAACAAGGTCTTTGACGTGGACGAAGGCGCAAGATACGTGGGCGAGTTTGCTATCGGCGTAAACCCCTACGTAAACCTTCCTATGAAAGATATCCTTTTCGACGAAAAAATCGCGGGCTCTATCCACTTTACCCCCGGCGCATGCTATGACGATGCTTACAACGGAAATCAAAGTAGTTTGCATTGGGATTTGGTATTGATTCAAACCCCCGAATTTGGCGGTGGCGAAATCTATTTCGATGACGTTTTAATCAGAAAAGACGGTCTTTTCGTTCTCCCCGAACTTGAAGGGCTTAATCCTCAAAACTTGAAATAACAAAAACCTTTGGCGAGCTTACCTTTTGGTAGGCTCGCTTTTTTTGTTGGGGGAACACCGTTATCTTCAGCGAAGTTTTGTCATTCAGAGGGTAGCGAAGCATGACAGTATGGGGTGGTTTAGGTTCTTGGTGTCGGTTTCCTTTCCAGGAGATAAACCCTTCCCAGGAGTTTCTTCGGGCATGAATGCCCTCTGAATGACATGCTTCGGGGTTTCACCCCTCTGAATGACAACAAGGAAAAGAACCGTCATCTCGAGCGTAGTCGAGAGATCCCCTAGCACGAGGTACGAACAAGGGCAAACAAAGAAATTGTATACTATCCCACCGCAACTTCATCTTTGGTGAAACTTCACTTTCCGCAGGAAAACTTCACTTGCAACGCAAACTTCACCAGAAATCGGTGCCTTTCCAGGGGATTCATCGCTTACGCTCTGAATGACAGTATGGGGTGAGTACTTAACAGGGGTAGTACGGCTTCGCCTTAGGGGATTTCTCCACGCGCTACACTTGGTCGAAATGACGGTACTCAAAAAAACGTCATCTCAACCGTAGTCCTGTCATTCAGAGCGTAGCGAAGAATCTCC
>JAEDHM010000043.1 GCA_016296985.1 Clostridia bacterium | reverse complement strand
TTTCCAGGAGATTCCACGCTACGCTCTGAATGACAGTATGGGGTGGTTTGGGTTCTTGATGGCGGTTTCCTTTCCAGGAGATTCTTCGGGCTATTCAAGCCCTCTGAATGACAGTGTGGGTACTTGACAAGGGTAGAACTGCTTCGCATTAGGGGTTAACCTTCCCAGGAGATTCCACGCTTCGCTCTGAATGACAGGACCACGTTCGAGATGACGGTACTTAGTCAGTTGTTTTTTACAAGGAAGGACGACCTTTCCAGGAGATTCTTCGCTTCGCTCTGAATGACAGGACTACGCTCGAGATGACGGTGCTCTTTTTAGTCGTCATTTTGTACGCCAATGAGAAATTCAAAGCCACGGCAAAGCCGTGGACTTTGTAAAAATAAATGACTATTGACAAAATACAGTAAGATATAGTAATATTATTTTGTTATAGTGGGCGTGCGTACCCTTGGCTATGCGTGCGCGCGGACGGAGGCAAATATGAAAAAGCATCTTTCTTTTGCAATAATTTTACTGACCTTCATTTTGACGGCAGTTTTGTTGGTTGCCTGTTCTACACCTGTAGAAGAGGAAAAGCCTGTTCCCCTTGGAAAGCAAGATATTTTGGTTTCCGATGCGGTTACCGAAGCTTTCGAGGGTTTGAAAAAGGCGTCTACCGCAAAGGCAGACAGTCAATTTTTGGGAATTTCTCTTTCGGGAAGATACGTGGATGATGATTTTGTAAACCACAATTTTTCCTTTGACGGAAAGTTTGACATTTCTTCCGCCAACGTAGAAAACGGGGATACAAATTCTTCTTTTGCTCTTTCCTTGAAAGAAGAAAGCACCGACGTTTTCAATCTTTATCTCAAAGAAGGTACCCTTTATCTTAAAACTCCTCCCGTAATAGCCAACGGAAAGTTTGAAAGTTTCAATTTTGCCCAAGCGGTAAAATCCCTCCACAATTCCTATAACACTACCGACGGCGTTTTCAACAACGTTGCATCCTTGCTTCCCACTCTTTGCAAGGAAATTTTCGTAGAAGCATACAAAGAAATCAAGGGCGCAGATACCCTTTATACCTTTGTTTTGGACTATGCAAAGGTAGCAAGCGCATTGCCTACCGTTTTATCTCAAATGGATTTAGGCTTGACCTACACCGATATTTTGGCAGTTTTGGGCTTTACTGAAAGCGAGTTTTCCAATATGGCAGGGGCAAGCGGTGAAAGAGATACCGCCTTGATCGTAAACCTTACCGAGGGCGTTTTCAAATCCGCTTATTACGTAAAAGACGTTGACTCTGCCTTAAACGACGCATATGCGGGAAAGGAAAGTTTTAAACTTGACACCTTGGTTATCAAGGGCGAGCCGGTATCCGTTTCCCTTCCCGACAATTTGGGCAACTATCAAAAATTCGACCTTGCAAACCTTTCTTTGAAGGGCACTTTGACCTTGTCCGCGAACAGTGGCACACAAAGTGGCAGTTTGTTTGTAAACAGCACTCTTTCCGCAAACCTTACCAAGGAAGAACGCGAACTTGATTTCGAACTTTTGTCCAATCGTAAAAACAACGGTGATTTAGAATTTTCTCTCGCCCTTTCCACTTTGGGAGAAAGAAATATTGCAATCTTCTCCAACGGTGACAAGGTATACTTTGATTTTTCCGCTTACGGCGTTGCTCCCTTGTGGGTAAAGGCCGAAGACCTTTCCGACAAAATTACCACTTTGGGATTTTTGAAGGATAGCGCAAGCCTGGATTATAAGGAAATTTTGGCGATTTTCGCCCAATTTTTGGGCAATAGAAAGGAATCCGGTCCTGCGGTAACCACCTACACCCTTGAAAAAGATGCGGTAGAATCAATTTTGAAAGTGATTGGTTACGACAGTGTTTTGGACTACGATTCCCTTTCCGCTACAATCACCACAAGAAATAAAGAGTTTTCTCATCTCAACCTCAACTTCTCCGCATACGGTATGAATATCGAACTTGACGCCGATCAACCTACCGTTGGCGTTGAGGTAAAGGTAACCGAGCCCGATTGGACCTCTTCCGCCATAAACTTTGAGGAAAAGAGTTTTGTAACTCCCACCGTAAAGGGTATTATCCGTGAAGGCACCGAGGCAGGCGATTCGGTAGAATTGCTTAACGCTTTGCTTTACTCTCTCACGGGAAGAGAATTTTCCCTTGGCGAAGGATTCAAGGGCGATTTAGAATATACCGTATCCGCAAATATCACCAAAGAAGGGGCTATTACCTCTTTCAAAGCGGACTTTGAGGTTGCCGACCATTATATCGGAAGTTTCTATTTCAAAAACGATAACAAGATATACGTCGTTACCACTCCCGACAACGAGGGATATTCTTACGTTGAAGAATACAACTTGCGCTCGGAAGGAAACCGTTACGGCGGTTTGCTTAACGCAATCAACGGCAACAACTCGGTTGACTATACCTCTCCCTTGTGGTCTATTTCCAATTCGGGCGGTTTGTCCCTAAGCGTAAACAGACGCGCTTTCGATCAACTTCTTGCTACCTTCAAAAAGGTGTTTACCTCAAGTCCCACCGTTGAAAAACTCCCCGACGACTTTACCGCCGTTGAGTTTGCTTTACTTTTCGTAAACGAGGAGTATAGGACGAGAATAACCTTTGGCGAAGGCAAGTATATCGACGCGGTTATTTCTCACTTCCAATTGGGATATGATGAAGTTGCTCCTTTGTCCATTGAGGCAAAGGATAAAAGCGCAAAACTCCACGCAGAAAACAATATGGATGAAAAAACCACCTTTACCTTTACTGACGGAAGCGCATACAAGGTGTATTTGAAAAACCGTCAAGGTGAAAAGCTTTGGTCCTATTCGGATACCGCGAAGGTAGGGGACGGAAAGGTGGATATTACCGCAACGGTAACTCTTATGGGAAAACCCTTCAGCGTAAAGGTAAACGTTGATGCAAGCGCCGTTTCGGTAGGCGCAATGGCAGGTCTTTCCTCGGACGTGGTAAAAAAATACTACGACGTTGAAAATCGCACCTTTACCTTTGATAGATACGATATCACCGTAAATCCCGTTGACGTAATCAACAACTGCAACGCCGTAAGATTGTCAAACGGCTTAGAAACTGCCGTTGAATGGCAAATTTTGGGTAAGTTTATAGATAAAGAGATTATCGACCTTACCTCGGGTAACTCTTTTGCGCTATCTCCCTTTGTAACCGACTGGTTTGGAAACAAGGTTGCTTTATATCAAACTTCTCCTTATACCATTGCCCTAAGCGGTAGCGTTGCAACTTCCGTTGCTTTGCAAGAGGGTAAAATCTTTCAAAATATGGAAGAAAACGGCGGAAAGCTTAAAGCCTCTTTCGGAAGCGGTATGACAAAGGCAGACCCCTTTGACGCAAGTCATTACGGCGAAACCGTCAAGATTTACGTTGCCGAGGGTGAAAGCACAATCAAGGGCTATCGCGTTGACGTAAGCGGTATTGATACAAGCGGTATAATGGGAGATTTGGAAAAGGCTTTGTATAACGCCTCGGGTAGTTATACTCTCCCCGTATATATTAAGGACTGTATGGGTTATGAAAAACTTTACGTTATCAAAATCAACGTAATTCCCTCACCCATCGACAAAGTTATCTTCGCTCCCTCTGACGTAGGCGAAGGACTTGAATTTACTACTGATGCCGACAAGGGCTATTTCGGTACCTTTACCGTAAACCCCTTGATTATCGAAAAACTTAAAGACGGCAGTTTGCCTCAAGTGGCAACCTGTTTCGACGGCGAAGTTTCCTTTGTTACCACCTCGTTGAAATGGGATATCTCGGTCATTGACGGCGTAACCTTCGCAGGGGGCAAGACCGGAAACTTGACCTTGATTATCGGCAATGAAATTGGAGGATACCGCAACTTTGATTTCAAGTTTGTATTCACCAAAATTGCAGTAAGCAAGGTGGCTTTGGCTGACAAGCAAGGCAACATCTTGACAATGGGCAACAACCTTGCCGAAAAAGAGGTGGGCGCCGAGGATAAAGAGGTTGTATTCGACTTTGCATCTTTAAACCCCTACGCTTTCAGCTATCCCCACTACGTGGTTTATACCTATCTCTACGGCGCCGAAGCAGAGGTAAAGGTATTCAACCAAGTGGCAAACTGGAAAACCGACAAACCCTTCGAGGTTTCAAAACTTTGGGAAAAAGAGGATACCTACACCTTCCAATTTGCAAAAAGCGGTCTAAGCGTCAAAGCTTTGTTGCACTTTGTACAAAAGGCGGTTGACGACGACGTGCCCTTTGACTTTGATATTATTTCAGGCACTCAAAACGTAGTTTGCCGTCATCCCGAAGGGGACGTAACCTTTACCGATGGCAAACTTAACTTCAAAGCCTATGGCGCCGTAGCACCCGAGAAAGCGGTTGACTACACCAACCCTCAAAAATATCCTCAAAAAGTCAGGGTTACTTTCCTTGACGGCACCGTTGAAAACTTGTCCGTTGACTGGGATTTGAGTAATCTTCTTTCCTCTTCCGCCGTTTACGAAAACGGTTTCAACGGCCACGTTTACGCCAACGTAATCGTAGGTGAGGAAAACGGTGAAAAAGTTTATGGAAGCCGTCGCTTGAAGATTGGCGTTTACGTTGCTTCCGGAGTGCCTCAAAATATCTATTTCGGTTTCTCTATTGACGAAGTCAGACTTGCCGAGCATATGAAGACGGGTACGGTAGGCAAAACCTTGTTTACCGCAAGCGGACTTTACAGCGCTCTTATCAACGGCGCAAATCAAAATCTTGTCGACCTAAGCGTTGAGGATAGGTCGGTATTGGATTCCGTTGACAATCCTTCGGGCGCAGCAATTATTTTGGAAAGAGTTGCCGACAAGTTGTTCTACGCTAAAACCGCCCCCGCAAAAGAGCTTGTTTCCCTTTTCGCAACCGGCGTTAGGGAAGGCTATTTTATAGCAACTAAAGAACTTTCCTTCTCCGTTTTAAGTTACGATAGGGCAACGGATAAGGTTGTTACCACCAATCCCTTGGACGTAGCAAACTATCCTACTTATCTCTACTTTGACTATGAAGACGAAAGTTATGAAGACGGTATGTTTAAAGTTTCCAATTGGGACTTTGCCGATAGCAACGGCAACAACAAGGTTGCTCGCTACTTCATAAAGGAAATCAACAACAAGGGACTAAGCTTGCAAGAGGTTGCAACCAAGGGCGACTTGGCAATAAAGGCAAGGGTAGGAAGCGACCTTATCGGCTATATTTCCGTGGGCGTTCCCGTAAATATTCTTCCTTCCGCTTTAAGCGAGGTTGAATTTACCGATATTCCTCTTATCTCCGGCTCGGTTGCCGGCGGTGGCATAAGCCGTTACGCTATGGATTATTCGGTGGTTGACGGTCAATATATCTTGACGGTAAATCCCTATCTTGCCGATGCTCGCCACAAGTCCAGTTATCCTTTGAAAATAAACTTTACCCTTGCAAACAAGTATCAAGATTTGAGCATGGACGTACAATGGGATTTGTCCTCGGTAACCAATTTGGATAATCTTTATTACGGCGCCGAAAACCTTGAGGTTTACGCAGTAATCGACGTGGGTATTCCCTTTGCGAAGATTGTCCTTCCCGTAAAATTGGTTATTTTGCAAAAGGTTATCGACACCGTTTACGTTGACGGCGTTGAAAGTAAAAATATTTACCTTGACCCCTACGACGTCGAGCCTTATGGTCCCGTGGTTGAAGGCGACCTCGTCTTCTTGGACGTAAAGGTAAAATTTAAAGGGGACGACAACCTCTATCCCCTTACCCTCAAGTACAGCAAGGAAGGAATAGTCCTTTCCTATCAAACCACCGTTTACAAGGTTGGCATGAGCGTTGAGGTGGGCAACGACGCAGGCGGTTGGCAAACCTTGGAAGGTTATGGATTATACGGCTATCCCCGTGTTTTATTGAAAGCTGAAGGCGTCAAGTTCCTTTGCTCAAATTGTCATCACGAAAGTTACGTTTACAGCGAAGGTTGTGTAAACCCCGGTTGTCCCTTAAGCGCGTGGGGAAGAGAATACTACGACTTGTATACCCTCACTGCCGATGCTTTCGGTAACGTTGTAACAACCTTTGAAGAAATCGACTTCTCAAAACCCTTGCCCGACACCATAAGGTTTACCTTTGGTACTCCCGGCGCAGGTGAAAGTTCGGTTATTGAAGCGAGATCGGCAAGTTATACCCTCTCGGGTATCGCCTTTGAATGGCAACGCGTCGAGGGTTGCTTGACTTTGGTAGTTAGAAATCTTTCAATCCTTGACGACGTAAGCCAAACCATCACCTTCAACAACGCAACGGGTTACGCTCCTTTGGATCAAAATATGTTCTATAATTGGGATGAAGAGCATATTCAAGATATCTTCTACAACAAAATTACCGCCGGCGAGTATATCGAGCGTGTAAATATCCGAAGCGACGTGGTAGGCCTTATGAATTTTGCAAGCATCAATATCTACGCTTGGACTGACGAAAACGAGGACGGCGTAGTTGACGATGGCGAAATCACCTTGATGGATGCAAACGCCGAGCTTGGCGCAGGGGATTATATCTTCCGCTTGGCTTTGGGCGAATACCAAGGACAAACCCACGCCTTGTATGGTAACGGTATCCTTGACGAAAGCTTTACCGTTTATCCCTTGGATATTTCCGCAAACGTAACGGTTAGACAAGGGGCAAAGGCGGTTGCCGTAAACTATAGCGCAACCTATCCCGCAACCCTTGACGACGAGTTGCGCGCCGAGCTTAATCTTTCCTCAATCGACGTAAATTTGTCTATCCTCTTCTTCTCGGATGCAGAAAGGACAAACCCCGTTGACTTTACCGAAATCGGAAAGGTTTCAAGCGGTGACTATTATTATATGGTTGTACTTGACAATCCCAATTATGCAGTTGACAAAAAGGGTATGTTTACCATCAATCCCTTCGCTTTAAACCTTACCGTTAAAATCAACGGTCAAAGCGGAAGCGGAATTACCGTAACACAGGGCGAAGAGGTGAAAATTGAGGTGGTTGATCAAAAAATTGGAGTATTGACAAACGACGGCATAATAGGTTATTATAAATATACCTATTTTATGGACGACAACGGCGACGGTATATATACCGAGGGCGAAGAAGTCGTACTTGACGAAATTGAAATGGGGCTCGCTACCGAAGTGGGCGTAAAAGTTCAGGTTGAAATTACCAATGGCAATTTCTATTCTGAAAACGTGGTTGTCAGCTTTATGTTGACGAAAGCGCAAGAGAATTAATGGGTATTTCCCTTTAATATTCAAACTGGAGGTTCTATCATGGCAAAAGCAAAAAAAGAAAGATACCTGTCTGCCGGAAGAAAAGCCGCTATTATCATAAGCGGTATAATCTTGGTTATCGGCATCGCCTTCGTTGCCGTTTACTTTGGCGTTTTGTACAAAAAGGTTAACGTTTTCCAACCTACCTTGGTTGCAGGCGAAAAACCCAACTACGCTAAAACTTCGGCTATGACTGCGTTGATGAACGGCGAATATAAGGACAAGTTAGAAACCATCATGAGTGGTGGCGAAGTTGACGAATCCGTTTTGAGAGAGTTGGCTATAAAATTCCTTACCGTTGCTGACGAAGCAAAACGTAACGTTGACGGTGTAGAAGATTTCTTCATCTTCAACACAGCTGACGGCTCTGGCGAAGCTGCAACAGGCGGTATTGTCGGTGAAATGACCATAAGAAGTTTTAGCCTCACCGTTGGTGACGTAAACTATACCCAATCCGCAGGTCCCGTTACCTCCGCAACCTTGGGCGCATTGAACGTAACCAAAATCGGTAACAACTTGCTCGACCAACTTACCAGAAGCGTAACCCTCAACAATGGTAGAGATACCGTAAAGGCTACTACCGTTGGCGCAGGCGCAAACGTACCCGATGCAGAAATGGACGTATTCCCCTATATGGGCGTTGACTTTACCGGTCTTCCTGCATATACCTACACTTACGACCAATACATCATCCGTGAAAACAACCTTAAGGCTCCCGGCGAATTGACAAGTTTTGACTTTACTCCCGAATCCTTAAAGGGTGGCGACGACCTCAGCATCACCTATGGTGAAAACGAAAACGGCGACGGCATTTGGACAATCGCTTTCAAACTTGACTGTCCTGATCTCAATGATATCGAATCTTCCGGTTGCAAAGACTACGTTGAATATGCAAAACAAGTTTTGGGTGAAGAAGGTTATCAAAAATACGAAGACGTTGTAAAATTTGCTCGCGCAGGTACCCGTTTAAACTCCGCAAGTGAAGACTTGGAATACAGACAATACGACGTTGTATTAGAATTGTGGGATAACGGCTATATCCGTACTTGGTCCACTGCTGAAAGCTGGGCCGCTACCTTGTACGTTGAAGCATTGGCAGCAATCGCAAACGACGGTTATTTCAAGGGCTATACCGACTCTACCAACCAAGTAATGTATTACTACACCGAGGACGAAGCCTTAGAATTGATCAACGAAAACCCCGATTGGGCTGACTACACCACTTGCACCGAATTTATTGAAGTAATGGCAGAAGCAACTTGCGATCCCGTAACCGGCGAATGGAGTTTTGACGAAGGCGGTTGGGCTGATATCGCATCCGATAACTTGGCAGAAGCTGATCCCGACAAAGACTTTGGCGCACCTACTTACGACAAGTATCCCTACGGTGCCTAAGCCAGGATAAAAGATAACTAAAAGAGAGAACGTTTGTTCTCTCTTTTTTACTGCTCCGTCAAAATCATGGCGGAGTTTTTTAAGGTAGTTATTAGGTAAAAATTATCTCTTTTCTCCCCTTGCCCTTCGCATTTCCTTATCGGTTTCAATGGCTCGTTTTAAATTTTCCAAGGTGTTTCCCTTCAAAAAATTGGAGGAAAAGGAAAAGAAATGTTTTATTGCCCTTAGGGGATTTGGTAAAAAGTCCTTTTTACTTTCGTGGATAATTTCATAAAAATCAAGGATAGATAAAGCCTGCAAGACACGATTTTTGAAGGATGAAAAGTCCTCTTGTTTTCCCCACCCTAGTTGGGCGGTTGCCAAAACTCGAGGGAAGGTGTGTTTTTGTATCTTTTCCCAATTTGCGATATGTTCTGTCCACAAAGGTGTTTCAAAGCCTAAAAGATTAGGAGAGGTAGAAAGTTCTTCCTTCTCAAAATTGTAAATTTTTTTTATCGAGTGCATTCCGCTTGGATAGTCAAGATAAAAGGGCGGACAAGGGGACATAATAAATCCTTGTCCTTCCCTTGCAGCTTTTTTGACGTTTAACGCCTTTTTGCCGTCATTCCAGTATTGGACTATTACGCTTTTGTCAAGCATACCCGAATTCAAACTTTCATTCCAAACAATGGGGGTTTTTCCAAGGCTTGCAAGCATTTCCGTCACCTTTTTAGTAAAAAAACCTTGCAACTGCTCGACTCCCTCAAGCCCTTCCGCCTTCACCTTTTCCAAACACTTTGGACAAACCGCCCATCTTCTTTTAGATGCCTCGTCGCCACCGATATGGAAAAAGGGAGAGGGGAATATTTCCGCCATTTCCTTTAAAACGTCGTAAACAAAGGTGTATACTTCTTCATTTCCACCGCAAGCGATGGTATCAAAGATACCAAACCTTTCTTCAACCTCTACCTTTTCACCGGTGCAACCAAGGTGCGGATAGGCGGAAAGGACTGCGGTAAAATGGCCGGGCATATCAAATTCGGGTATAACCTCGATAAACTTGCTTTTTGCGTAGTTTACAAAATCCCTAAGTTGTTGCTTTGTGTAAAAACCGCCGTGCGGAGTGTTGTCTCCGTTGGTTTGTTTTCTAAAAGCGGAAATTTCGGTAAGACGAGGATATTTTTCAATTTCAACCCTCCACCCTTGGTCGTCAGTCAAGTGAAAGTGAAAGACGTTAATTTTGAAAAGGGCGAGAATATCAATGATTTTATAAAGGTTTTCAATGGGGTAAAAGTGGCGCACCACGTCAAGCATATAGGAGCGGTAGGAATAGCTTGGATAATCGCTTACGTGAAGGCAGGGCAAAAGTATTTCATCTTTCAAGTTGTGTAACACAAGTTGTTTCAAGCTTTGCAAACCGTAAAAAATACTTTGCGCGCTGTCGCCTTTTATGGTTATACCGTCTTCAATATCTAGGGTATAGCCCTTTATTTCGCTCTCCAAAATACAGTTCACGGTAGGTTTTTCCAAAAGATTACACTTTTTGCAAAAGGTCTTGCAGTCCTCGATTATTTCGGGAGAAGTAAACCCGAAAACACCAAATCCGTCAAGACGGAAAAAACCTTGATTAATTTTATATTCCTTTGGTTGGGGAAGAATAGAAAACATAATACACCTCTTTTTTCAGTATACATTGTTTTTGCAATAAAAACAAGAGGCGACTTTGCAAAATAAAGGGTTGATGCTTGTTGACACAGGCATAGATATAAATTCTTCACAGGATTTTCGATATACGCTAAAGCGTGCGATATGTGCTATCGCACTCGATATGCCCTAAAGGG